>NZ_JBOFKN010000075.1:0-27051 GCF_051657365.1 Paraclostridium sp. | reverse complement strand
CTAAATATTGTTTAAAGTATGAGTTTAAATTACAACATAATTTTTCATAATTTATTATTTTTACACTTCCATCTAAATTAACTATTTCTTTTTCATCATAATTATTAGGCTGATTTATAAAATCTTTTATGTGTATATTTTGAACTATATATTCTAAGTTATATTCATTTGCAATATATTGAACTACTTCATAGTTATACATAGAGTCTATACATATTTCTCTTATTTCTCCCATTAATTTTTTTTCATCTATTATCCTTAAAATAACATATCCTATTAGTTTTTTATCTTTTAAGATCACTAACTTTTTATAAGTTAAATTTCCCCAAGGTATAGTTGCACTTTCTAATAAAGCTTCAAATTGATTTTTACTTCTTAAAAATCTAGTACTATTTTGATTGTATATTTCTATCATTTCATTTAAGTAACTTTTATCATAATCCTTAACTTCTAAATGTGGGTCTACATCTTTAGGATAGGTTTTGTATTGATAACAATTTTTAACCAGACTGCATTTTCTTCTTGTATATAAAGACCTTGTTCCTGAAATAGTTACAATATCTACCCCATCATTTAGCATTTTTTCTTCAACATAATCTAATATACTAGATGAATACCTATTTCCTTCATAATCTGGATCTGTACATACAGCTCCTATTGATCCAACTTTTATATTATTTCCTTGTATACTTACATCTTGAATAAGGTAGTTTACATCTGAAACAATTTTATTATCTTTAGATATTACAATCATATTATCTACATTATTTTTATTTAATAACAGTGGAAATTCTTGTTGCATCGTTGGCTTATACCCTCTTAAATCTCTAAAAACTTTATTTATAAGTCCAACTACATTTTCAAATTCTTCTGGTTTTGTGCTTCTAGGCTTTATCATTTTAATTAATTTTTTTCTTAAATCCATATAGTCTTCATAATTTAAAGAATACTCCATTTCAATGTCTCTACTACCTAGAAATTTCATTTCAGATTTTTTACCTAATAAGTTTTCTATTTCTTTATTGATAACTATTTTATCTAGTTTAGATTCCATATCTTTAAGTATATTAAAATCTTGGATTCCAAATAATAAATTTTTGCATCTTACTGAATCCATAGGTTTCATATCTTTTCCTGGGTAAACTAAGAACATATCTCCAGCTTTCCATTTTTCTTTTTTATAAGTAGCATTATTAAATAAATCCCCTGGCCAAACACCATATGCCCATCTTAAAAATCCATCTAAGTTCCAATAGTAAGTAAACCATCCTTTAAGTCTTGATTCTATTAATGGAGACTCTAAAAATACATTCAACTTATTCGGAAAACAACAAGAGTACCAAGTAAAATATACACCTTTGCCTTTTAATTCTTTTTTTATATCATCTATCTTGTTTATATTATTTATAAGTTCACAAGTATTTAAAGATAAATTTTCTATATTTATATCACATTTTTCAAAAAATTCTTGATGATGGATTGCACATTTATACTTTATGTTTTTATTTCCTGAGTTTTTCTTTATAAATTCTACGTTTTCATTAAATATTTCTATATTATCTGGCTCGTCTACCATAATTTTAACTATATCTAGTAAGTCTCTGCATTCTAAATGATTAAATAATAATTTTAAATATTTTGCAAAGTCACTTTCATCTTTTATGTAATCAAATGTTTTTCTATCATTATCGTAATAATTTATTCTTATAGCATCTTTATAGTTTTTTAATGGACTTCCAAATTTAAAAGCATCCCAATTTCCTACAAGCCCAAATAAGTTTATTTCTTTGTTTATATTATATTTAAAACATAAATCTATATATTTATCTAAATTTGAAAAATCACATTGAATCTCTCCATGTTCCTTAAATACTCTAACTATATTCATTTCAAATAAATTATTTGAATTTTCATGAACTTCATAACATCTCTGTCCTGCCCATGGATAGTCAGTTACTATTAAATCTATAACTTTTTGTCCTAAGTTCGACATTGAAAATAAAAAATTATCTATTATTGTAAAATGTTCTTTACTATAGTATGGTACTTCGTAGTAGCGAGCCCAATTACATGGATGTTGCCATAAATCTAAAAAGAAGTCACTTTCTTTTACTGATGGTAATACATAATCTATAACTTCTATTTTTATGACTTCTTCTGTTATCAAAACTTCTGATTCGTATTCACTTGTATAGTAAGCTTTTACTTTTATTTGTATATAATCTTTCTTAAAATCACTTGGTATTTTTCCTTCTATCCACAACATTTGATCTTCTTCTATATACATGTAGTTTTGATTTAATATTTGATCCCCTATCAATTCATTGTTGTCATTTTGTATATATCCTAAAAAAGATGCTTTAAAATCATTTCTTAGGCTTTCTTCTAGTTCTAATTCTATTCTTATTTTATTATTAAGTCCTAAGTAATGAATATCATTTACGTTTCCTAACTGGCAGAAAAATTTTTCATCACTTTTTAACATAATCTGAAATGCAAACGATTCTTCTTTAACTATACATAATTTTGATATAATTTTATGTGTGTTATTACTAATGTTTCTTATGTGTTTAAATGAACTATCATATATATCTAATTGTAATTTCATCTCTATCTCCCTTTGTATATTCAAACCAATTTATCCAAATTTTCTTGAGTTCATTATATGTTAAATTCATTTAAGTGTAAAATAGATAAAATCTATAAGTTATTGATCACTTATAGATTTTATAAATGTATTTTCAACAAATCCATTATATACTTATACTTATTTATTAGCTCCTATTCTTTTATACTATAGTAAATATTAAATTAAAAAGATATAGAATATAACCATATTATAAGTTATACCCTATATCTTTTTAAAATTTATATTCATCCGTGTAAAGCTCATATATATCTGAAAGCTCTAACTGTATTTTCTGTAAGTCTACATGATAATCTTTATGAACTATTTTGTCTTCTTCTGTTATTATCTTATTAGGTAGTAATACAGTAAATTCCGTCCCATTTTTTCCATCACTTTCTAAATATATATTTCCATCCATTAATTCTACAAGTGATTTTACTAAACTAAGTCCAATTCCACTACCTTCTTTTTTTCTTCTCATGGACTTATCTCCTTGTACAAATCTGTCAAATATCTTATCTTGAATATTAATTGGAATTCCAATTCCATCATCTTTAACTTTTATCCCAACCCAAGTTTTATTATTAAAAATTTCAACTAAAATACTTCCGCCTTCTTCACTAAACTTTATGGCATTAGAAAGTAAGTTTAAAACTATTCTCTCCAACATATCTGGATCACATTTTATATCAAGTTCTTCTATGTCTGTATCAAATAAAATCTCAATACCTTTTACATTTGCATAACTTACAACAGACAAGGTCATATCTTCAACAATCTTTACTATATCGTAATTATCAAATTCTGGACATTTAAAACCTACATCTAATTTTGTAATATCAACTATATTATCTATTAATCTAAGCATCCTCTTACAATTTATATCTAGGCAATCTTTATATTTTATATACATATCTTTAAAATTACTTTTTTCTACACTAATTCCTAACAATTGGTTAGCTGAATATATTATATTTAAAGGAGTTTTTAATTCATGACTTATATTAGAGAAAAACTCATTTTTTATTATATCTTCTTGTTTAATTTTTTCATATTCTAATAAAGCTTTTTCTAATTCGTATTTTTGTGATACATCTTTTACTGTTAATACTTTATATTTTTTATTTTTTATTTCAAATACTTGTATTGAAATATCTAGGATTTTATCTGTATCTTTAATATATATATCCTTACTATAATGTCCTATTTGTGATATTTTACATTCAACTTCTTTAATATCCAACTCACCTTTGTATATCTTCTCTATATCAAATTTATTGCCTATTTCTAAATCACTAAAATAATTGCTTGCTTTAACATTTTCCAAAGCTTTTCCATTTTTATATTTTATATAATAATTTTCATCACATATTATAATATTACTATACTTATTTTCATCAATAATTTTTATAAATAAACTTCGCTGTTCATCCAAAATTCTATTAATTTTTATAGTTTGACTTAACTCAATAAATAATCCTAATATAAAAATTATAAATCCTAAAAATATCGTTGAATTTGCAGTTAAAGCTACTTCTCTAATTGGATTTAATAAATAATAAAAATCATATATAGATTTTATTGAAAACATAAGTGCACTTGATGCAATTACACTATATATATATTCTTTTTTCCTTAAGCTTTTCAAGAAAAACCTAATAGCTATCATTATATATACTATAGCTAAAAATATATTGTAATACTTATAAAAAGTAAGTGTCTCTTTACTATATGGATATAAGTAAGTAAATTCTATATATATAGATAAACAACTTATTCCAATTGTAATAAAAAATGCTTTTACTTTGTTATTTATAATAATCTTTTTTATTTTATTAAAATCACTTACTGCTATATATATAATTGTTGCTCTTACAAAAGAGGTTATTATTGCATTATATCCACTTAATTTAGGATTTAAATAAGTTATGAAATTTACTATACATATATCTAAGAAAAACATGGTATACATAAGTGACATTATAAATAATTCTTCTTTTTTATTACTTCTATACGACAATAAGCAACTTAAAACCCCTAACATAGCTAAAATTATACTACCTATCCTTATACATTCAGCTGTTGTCAATTCAAATATAGTCTTTAAACTTGCAATTTCTATGAGTCTAAAAATATAAATGCCAAACATAACTGTCGAAATTATAAGTATAATTATTATGTCAATTCTTTTTTGCTCTTTAATATTTTCTGAAATATTTTTGTACCCCATGCCATTTCCCCTTTTTTCTACAATCTATACAATTAAATTATAACATATAATTTATACATTACCATCATTTTTAATTCTTAAACCATTGAAAACACTTAATTTTGACTCATTTAAATATTCTATAAATTCATAGTTATTAGTATTCTTACTTTTTTTATTTTTAATATAATTTAAATTGCAATTTATTTTATCAATTTAAATATTACACTTCTTTTTATATCTATCGCTTTTTTAGGACATAACTCATGGCAACAAAAACACCTTATACATTTTTCTAAATCTATTTCTATTTTATTATTTAAGGTTATAACTTTAGCTGGACATATTTCTATACATTTTTTGCAATTTATACAATCTTTATGTGAAACTACTGGTTTGGGAGTTAATATTTTTGTAAGAGGTTCATGTAAAAATTTAGGCATACTTGATGCTAATAGCCTAAAATCTTTACTTGTTTTTGGTATCTTAAAATCTTTTATAATAAATTTATTTATATCATCTCCTAGTTCAGATATATCACTCAAATCTTTTTTTATATATCCTCGTTTTATACTTCCTCTTATCGTAGGTACTTTATTTATATCCAAGTTTATAATTTTACAAGCTACTATATCTAATGCATATGGACTAGATGATGCTAATGTTAAACCTACTTGCCTTGGTGTTCCTGCTGATGGTCCTTCTCCTTCCATACCTATTATTCCATCCATAATAGTCAAGGTTGGATTTACATAAGAACATATATCTAATAACACATCCTCACAAAATACTTCTTCATTTGGAAATCTATAATGAATTTCTGCTTTTTTTAATCCTGCTATAGACCCATATAAATTCTTAACCCCACCTGTAAAAGTTGCCATCCCATGAGTTTTCAGTTTGCATATATTTACTACATGATCAACTTTAGTTATTGGAGTTATTATATCCATAAATCTTAAAGCTTTAGCATTCTTATTTTCTATCTTAATGTCACTTACATCATAATTTAAACTTACTCCTAGTTCATCTGCTATATCCTTCATCCCAGTTGATTTATATATACTTTTAAGTGAAGAAATTGTATATGGCCCCCCCGGGCTATCTCCGATTATTATTTCACAATTTAGTTTAAGTAACATCTCACATATTACCTTAACTACCATTGGATGTGTAGTTGTAGCTTCTTCTGGACTTTTTTTCATAAGCAAATTTGGCTTTATCAATACTTTAGTGTTTGATTTTATATACTTTTCTATTCCACCTATATCTTTTAAATTCTGATTTATTGATGATTTTACATTTTCATACCTATAGTCATCACATTTTCTTACTGATACAAAATTCATATTAATCCCCTTTTAAAAGTTCTATTTATTAAATACATAATACCCATTAAAACTTAACCCTATCATATTTTAACATAAAAAAGGTACTATCTAACTTATAGATAATACCTTTTTATTTATTTATTTTTATTTTACATGCACTTCTATATTATCATTTTCTCCATCGATTATTATAGTACATCCATTATATATTTCTCCTGATATTAACTTTCTAGCTATTATAGTTTCTAAAGTATTACTTATATATCGCTTTAATGGTCTAGCTCCATAAATAGGATCATAACCTTCTCTAACCATCACATCTTTTGCTCTATCTGAAACTTCTACTTTTATATCTTTATCATTTAACCTATTTTTTAAAGACTTCATGAATATAGCTATTATTTTCTTAATTCCTTCTTTATCTAATGGCTTAAACATTATAATATCGTCAACTCTATTTAAAAATTCTGGCTTAAATCTTCTCTTCATTTCATTCATAACTAGGCTGTTAGCTTTATCATCTATATTTTCACCAGATTCTAATAAGTAGGAACTTCCTATGTTTGAAGTCATTATTATAATAGTATTTTTAAAATCAACAGTTTTACCTTTGTTGTCTGTAAGTCTACCATCATCTAGTATTTGAAGGAATAAGTTAAATACATCTTCATGTGCTTTTTCTATTTCGTCAAATAAAATCACAGAGTATGGGTTTCTTCTAACCATTTCTGTTAATTGTCCCCCTTCTTCATAACCAACGTATCCTGGAGGAGGTCCTATAAGTCTAGATACTGCATGTTTTTCCATATATTCGGACATATCTATTCTTATTATGTTTTCTTCACTATCAAATAAGTTGTTAGCTAATGTTTTTGCAAGTTCTGTTTTACCAACTCCTGTAGGCCCTAGGAATATAAATGAACCTATTGGTTTATTTTCATCTTTAAGCCCTGCACGAGCACGTATTACTGCATTACTCACAGCTGTTACAGCTTCATCTTGCCCAATTACCCTCTTATGAAGATCATCTTCTAGTTTTAATAATTTTTCTCTTTCTCCTTCTACTAGTTTAGTAACTGGTATCCCTGTCCACTTTGCAACTATTTGAGATATTTCATTTTCTGTAACTTCTTCTTTCAATAATGCATTTTTATAGCTTTCTTGCATTTTTAATTCATGTGTTTTTATTTGTTCTTCTAATTTTGGTATTGTTCCATATTTTAGTTCTGCTGCTTTATTAAAATCATATTCTCTTTCATACTTTTCTACATTACCTTTAGCTTCATCAAGTTGTGATTTTAAATTTCTAATTTCTAATATTTGACTTTTTTCATTTTCATATTTAACAGTCATTTCATCATTTTTAGATTTTAATTCAGCTAATTCTTTCTCTAATGTTCCAAGTCTCATTTTACTTTTTTCATCATTTTCTTTTAGTAGTGCTTCTCTTTCAGTTTCTAATGTTAATAACTTTCTTCTAACCATATCTAGTTCTGTAGGAAGAGAATCTATTTCACTTCTTATCATTGCCCCTGCTTCATCTATTAAGTCTATAGCTTTATCTGGTAAAAATCTATCTTGTATATATCTATCTGAAAGTTTTGCTGCTGCAACTATTGCATTATCATGTATTCTTATACCATGATGTATTTCAAATCTTTCTTTAAGTCCACGTAATATTGATATTGTATCACTTACACTAGGTTCTTCAGCTAAAACTGGTTGGAAACGTCTTTCAAGGGCTTTATCTTTTTCTATATATTGTCTATATTCATCAAATGTAGTTGCTCCTATACAGTTAAGCTCGCCTCTTGCTAACATTGGTTTTATTAAATTTCCTGCATCCATTGCTCCATCAGTTTTTCCAGCTCCTACTATTGTGTGTATTTCATCTATAAATAATATTATGTTTCCTTCTGAAGATTGAACTTCTTTAAGTACCGCTTTTAGCCTTTCTTCAAACTCTCCTCTGTATTTAGCTCCCGCAATTAAAGCTCCCATGTCTAGTGAGAATATTACTTTATCTTTTAATCCCTCAGGGACATCGCCTCTAACAATTCTTTCTGCTAAACCTTCAACTATTGCCGTTTTACCAACACCAGGTTCACCAATTAAAACAGGATTATTTTTAGTTCTTCTTGATAAAATCCTTATAACTCTTCTTATTTCTTCATCTCTTCCTATTACCGGATCTAATTTATTCTTTTTTGCTAACTCTACTAAGTTAGTAGCATATCTTGCTAATGCCTCATATGTTCCTTCTGGGTCATTCGTTTCCACTCTTTGACTTCCTCTAACATTTGATAATACATTTAAAAAGTCTTTTTTATTTATATTATATTGTTTAAATATTTTTCCTACATTAGTGTTAACTTCTATATCCATTATTGCAAGTATAACGTGTTCTACACTTATATATGCATCTTTAAATTCTTTAGATATTTCTTCAGCTTTT
Organism: Paraclostridium sp.; assembly: GCF_051657365.1. NCBI lineage: Bacteria > Bacillati > Bacillota > Clostridia > Peptostreptococcales > Peptostreptococcaceae > Paraclostridium > Paraclostridium sp. The sequence continues at coordinate 18,427 of NZ_JBOFKN010000075.1, read as the reverse complement.
ATTAATACTTCATTTATTCTTCTTGTAGCTGTTACCCCTTGTGAGCTTATTCCCTCTCCATGTAGTTGTGGTAACTTACTTAGTTGTGTGTTTATACTATTGTTTAACGATGCAACTGATATATTCATCTTTTCCATTATATTTGGAATAAGTCCATCTTCTTGATTTACAAGTGCACTTAGTAAGTGAATTACATCTACTTGTTGATTATTATTTTTTATTGCTATATCATAAGCTTCATTTAAGCTTTTTTGTACTCTTATTGTCATTTTATCTATATTCATAATAAAATACCTCCACTATTCAGTTTTATATTTCATTAGCACTCTTCATCATCAAGTGCTAACAAGTTGTTATTAATAATATATACACATATTTGTACTTTGTCAATATTTTTTATTTTTTCCCATCTTAATTTGCCAATGTAACTAATAATATCTCTTGTACATATAGTATACTATCTTATTCTAAGGGGGCATTCTATGATTTTAACTGGTGCACACTATATTTATATGTTTTTTATATTAATAATCTTATTTACTATGATTATGAAAAAAGATACAATAGTTCCTTGTATTTTAGGAGTTTTTTTATTGGCTTTATTTTATACAAGCAATCTATCTTCATCTATAGGATCTATTTTTAATGGGCTTATTATATCTTTAAGAGAATTAGGACCTGTAATAATGATAATTTCTATAATGGTATCTTTGTCAAAATCACTTGAAGATAATTATGCTATTGAATATATGATAAAACCATTTTCAAGAGTTATAAAAAATGAAACTACTGCATTTTTTACAGTAGGTATATCTATGATGATACTTTCTTGGTTTTTCTGGCCTAGCCCAGCAGTTGCTTTAGTTGGTGCTATTTTTCTACCAATAGCTGTTCGTTCTGGCCTTCCTGCTATAGGTGTAGCAGTTGCTCTTAATTTATTTGGTCATGGGCTTGCACTTTCAACTGATTTTATAATTCAGGGTGCTCCAAGTATTACTGCAGGTGCTGCTGGTATAGATGTGTCTAGTATTATAAATGATGGTATGATTTTGTTTTGGGTTATGGCTGTAGTTACTATTGGAGTCTCTTTTTACATGCTTAAGCGAGACATAAAAAATGGATTATTCAATAATGAAATAAAAGAAAATAAGCATATAGAGATAAAATCATTTAATATAAAAGCTAAAGTAGTTACATTTTTAGTATTAATATTATTTACTTTAGATATTTTAGCTATGTTTAAGTTTGATTTAAAAGGCGGAGATGCTACTGCTTTACTTGGAGGAACAGCTATAGTTTTATTAATTATAATAAATGTTATTAATCATGGAAAAGATAGTTTAGATAATATATGTAAAAACATTACAGATGGGTTTTTATTTGGCATGAAAATATTTGCTGTTATTATTCCCATAGGAGCTTTTTTCTATATGGGAGAGATTTTACCTTTAACAGATCTTTTAGGTGAGGTTCTACCTTCTACTTCACAAGGATTATTATCTGATATAGGAGTTGCTTTGTCTGAGGTCGTTCCTTTGAATAAATATATAGTTGCTCCTATTCAAACTATTGTTGGTTGTATAACAGGACTTGATGGTTCTGGATTTTCTGGTATGGCTTTAGCTGGATCAACTGCTGCTGTATTTGGAACTGCTATTGATTGTAATATTGGTTCACTTGCTGCACTTGGGCAAATTGGTGCAATTTGGACTGGTGGTGGATGTTTAGTTCCTTGGGCTCTAGTTCCTGCTGCTGCCATATGTGGTGTTAGTCCTATTGAGCTTGCTAAGAGGAATTTAATTCCTGTTTTAATTGGATTGTTTATAACGACTATCGTTGCTATATTTATTATATAAAAATATTTGAATAGGTTTTCCTTGTGTGGTAAAATGTAAATAAAAGGATGTGATTATATGCAAAAAGTTTTAATCCCTATTGATGGAAGTGATAGAAGTCAAAAATCCTTAGATTTTGTTTTAAGTAAGTTTTCTAAAAATAATGTTAAAATAACATTAATTGGTGTTAATGATGTTGTTTTAACCAATTTAACAAACCCAATGATTATAGATATGAAAATAAAAGAATCTCAAAAGAAGATAGATTATATGCTAAAAGATTTTAAAAGTAAGTTATATGAATATGATGTATCTACCTATTCAGTATTTGGTGATGCAGGTCCAGAAATTATAAAAAAATCAATTGATGATAAGTTTGATTTAATAGTTATGACTAAGTCAACAAAGAAAAATTTTATAGATTCAATAGGATCTGTAACTTTATATGTAGTTAAAAAATCTAAATGTACTGTTGTTATAGTTCCCGAGTAAATTTTTCCATTATATATGTAACTATACAATTGATTATAAAAAGAAGCTATGAAATATAAATTTCATAGCTTCTTTTTTCTATAATCCAAAGTAAATCAATCATTTAATATATTTTCTATAGATACATATAGTAAAATCAATTATCGACTCAAACTTCTTGCATTTAACCACTTCCTAATCCCCCTAATAAGTTTTATGTATAACAGTTATTATTTTTTTAATACTAACTTTATAAATATACATTCAAGTATATAATTTATACTTATTAATACTTTAAAGTCAATTTAGCTTTACGGTAAGTATTTTAACTTACATTATTAAATTCATTTTGACTTTTATTGTTTTTAAATTTTTTTAAAGACTTAATATCATCTATTATATATCTGTGGCTTACATCAGATACGTTAAATTTAAATAGCTTAAATATAAATTGTATGCAATATCCTAACCCAATACTGCTTATAACAGTACCAATTCCAACGGTTCCACCAAGTAAAAATCCTATAATAAGCACTCCTACCTCTATAATATTTCTTACCATCCTAATTGATTTGCCACTTCTTTTTTGAATAGCAACCATCATACCATCTCTGGCACCACTACCTACCCCAGCACCAATATACAAATAACATCCTATACTCATTAAAATCATTCCTAAAGCTATCATTAAAATACCCAAACTAATACTATTTGCAATTGGAATTAAGTTATTTAGAATAAGAATATCCATAAACCACCCAATCGTAACCATGTTTAATATAGTTCCCCATCCTAAGTTTTCACCTAAAAATATATCCATAGCTATAACTGTTATTCCAACTAAAATACTAGATTGTCCCATAGTCATTCCTGTAATTTTTGATATCCCCTCATGTAATACATCCCATGGCGCCAATCCTAAATTAGCATTTATCATTAACACTATTCCTAAAGCACAGAATACAAATCCACTCATTAACCTAATAAATTTTAATAATTTAGTTTTCATTTACTCACTCTTTTCCATATCCATAATAATCCTTATATTTATACTAGCTACAATTATAAATATAAAATTTTATATTACATCAGCTAACTTATTTTCACTTAATTTTTTAAATATTACTTTATTGTCCATTTAAATACCTATTTATAGAATTTGCAACCTTCTTAGATTCTACTACTGCTTCTATAACTGTTTTTGGACCATGAGTTACATCTCCACTTGAAAATACACCTTCTCTTGTCGTATTTCCTTCATCATCAATAATTATAAGACCATTAGTGTTAGCTTTTATACTTTTATTATTTAAAATAATATTATTTTTAGGAGTTTGACTAACAGCTATCAATACAGAATCACATCTTAATAACTTCTCACTTCCTTTAATATTTATTAAAGAACTATTTCCTTTTTCATCAATAATTTTTTTAGTATCAGCTAATACTATACCTTCTTCACATATTTCAATTGGTGCTTTATATGTTAGAAATTCAACACCTTCTTCAATAGCATCATTGATTTCTGATTTAGTAGCACTCATATCACAAAAATCTCTTCTATATACTAGATGCACATTTTTAGCTCCATAATATTTTGTACTCCTCGATGCATCCATAGCCACGTTTCCAGCTCCTATAACAACAACACTTTCTCCTAATTCATATCTTCTAGGAGATCTTAAATAATCTATTGCATAGTTAGAATTTTCTAATGTTTCCCCTTTTATATTCAGTCTTTTAGGATTCCATACTCCAGTACCTATAAATATAGCATCATAACCATCTTCAAATAATTTATCTATAGTAATAACTGGACCTATTAAAGTATTTACCTTAAATTTAACACCTGCATCTTTTAATATTTTAAATAAATTATCTATTATAGCTCTAGGTAATCTAAATTCAGGTATACCATATCTAAGAATACCTCCTAGTTCTTCATTTTTTTCAAAAACAGTTACATTGTATCCTTTTTTAACAAGTTCTATAGCAACTGTAATTCCCGCAGGCCCAGATCCAACAACAGCAACTCTTTTACTATCTTTTCTTATTTTTTGTAGTTTTGCATCTTTTAAAAACTCAGTTGATATTTGTTCCTCAATCTTATAAAAATCAATAGGTTTTCCATTTATTCCCCTAATACAGTTTCCTGCACACTGATCTTCATGTGGACATACTATTGAACATATTGATGATAGTGGATTATTTTCAAATAAAATTTCTCCAGCTTCTTTAATCTTGCCTTCTTTATATAAACTAACAATAGTTGGAATATCCGTATTTATAGGACAATGTTGCTTACATCTTGCTACCTTGCATAATAAGCATCTATTAACTTCATTCATTAAATCTTTCATATTGCACCGCCTTAGTTGATATTTTATAAAAATTTGTTAGAAACCCTATTCCAAAATTCATAATTTGGCATTCTAATTAATTTTATACTTCGATTAGTCATATGTGTTTTTATTGTTATTAATTTATCAAATTTATATTCTTCTCCATCTGCTACTATCAAAATAGGTTTTTCAAATCTATTTTCAGGTGTTACTTCTATTACTGATTTTGCAGAAAATAATAGACTTGATGAAAAGCTTCTGTATGCATTTGTAGTTAAAGGATTGAGAGGAGTTATTTGTATAACATTTATACTTGGATCTACAATACTACCTCTAGCCGAATAATTATATGCAGTAGAACCTGTTGGAGTTGAGATTATTAATCCATCTCCACTTAGTTTTTGAATTTGTTTTCCATTTATATTCAATTTAGCATGTATAACCTTAGATTTATCACACTTTATAACAACTTCATTTACTATTGGAATCCTTATTGTATTATCATTGGTAACTATGGTAGCCATAAGAATAGGTATCTCTTGCACAAGATAGTTATTTTCCATATACAAATCTATGAACTCATCTATTTCATCTATAGAAACATCTGGAAAAAATCCAAGGTGACCTGTATTTATACCCACAAATAATTTTTTTGGAAAATCAAAATTATTTATTGTTTTTAGAAATGATCCATCTCCTCCAATTGATACTATTAATTCTGTGTCTTCATGTAGATAATCAATAACTTTAAATCCTTTTGTTATTAATTTTTTCTTTAATAACTGTTTAATTTTAATAGATTTATCTAACTCGTTTGATTTTACAGTTATTATCCTATCCATTTTTAAAAATCCCTTCTATTTATAGTTTTTTAAATACTTTATTTATTAGTAATTACATTTTATAGTATAGATATTTTATAGTCTTAAAAAAAGGAGGCACTTTTTGGTATGACACACACCAAAAGGTAGTATTTATGTAATTGCATATATTCCCATAAATGTTTTTTTAAATAAAAAATACAGGAATGAAAATTCATCCCTGTATTTTTTATTATTTTTATCTAATGAAATTAGTTCTTAATCTATCTTCTTTTTCAGGTATATTTATACCATTTGATTTTCCTAATTCAATACATTTTATTAACCATGACATATTGCTACCTAATACACGCATAGTTTGCATACCTTCTAAATCTTGTTTAACTTCTTCTGGATTACTTCCATGAACCATGTTCCAGTACTGAGAACTTACAACTGGCATATTATTTATCGTAAAGTATTTATTTATCTGATCAAAAGTTGCAGTAGTTCCACCTCTTCTTGCACTTGTTATGCATGCTCCTGGTTTGTATGACATATACTTTCCTCCACTATAGAATGCTCTATCTAAAAATGAAGTTAAAGCCCCTGATGCTGCTGCATAGTGAACTGGTGATCCAAATATAAATCCATCTGCTTCTTTCGCTTTATCTGTAAATTCATTTACCACATCATTCATAAAACATTTGCCTGTTTTATAACATGAACCACATCCTATACACCCACAAATTGGTTTTGTACCTAATTGAAATATTTCTGTTTCTATACCATTTGCTTCTAATGATTTAGATACTTCTGTAAGTGCTGTATACGTACATCCGTTTAAGTGTGGACTTCCATTTACTAATAATACTTTCATAATACATTCCTCCTTATGTTCTGTATTATATTTAAGTTTATACCCATCGATTATATCACAAAATATATTATTTCAATTATATAAAAATGTATTATTTATCTAATTGACTTTTTATATATGATGGAACTTCTTCTGGAGAAATATTTAAAACCATTGCAAATTCTTCATGTAATAATCTTTCAGCTTCTTTCATAATATCATTATCTGCTAGATATGATTTTTTTCCTGTAGACTTTTTAGATTCTTTATCTAAGTCAATACTTTTTATTAACTGAATTAATTTCTCACATTGACCACCTTTAAGTATTGCTGTAAATTCTTGACTTCTTTTTCTATCATCATCAATCCATAAAGTTTCCATGCTAGACATATTATTTATTAACAAAGCTACTTCATCTTTAGATACTATCTTTCTCATTGAAACCTTTTTATTATCTACTGGTATTTTTATTATAGTTTCATTCGAATAAATAGTACTTAGTACATAATACTTTCTATACTCATTGTTTATAAATTTTTCGTTAGTTATATCTAAAACCTTACATACACCTGTTGTACCATACATTATATAGTCATCAATATTAAACATCAAGACTTCACCATCCTTAACAAAATAAAAAAAGTAGTTTTGACAACTGGACTTACGTCATCAAAACTACTCGCTGTATACTTATATTTTACCATATTTTAAAATGTCAGTGTAAGTAAATTTTTTTAAAATATAATTTTTTTAAATATTTAGCTAGTTTTTTTATGTTTATAGTATGATAATTATATATAAAAATTACAAACCTAATATTCGCTTACCTGAAGTTGTATCTAAAATTTCACCATCTTCCTACAACTTATATCTAATTATTAAAGTGTTATTTAGTAAAGAATGTAGTATCTTGTTTGATATTTTCTTTTCACGTCTTTTAATAAAGAACGATTTTTTTGGAAATAAAAAGGAAAAGAACAATTGTAGAAGAACTAATTAATTTGTAAATTTAATTTTAATATTTTTTATGTGGGGGGAATTTTATGTTATTAAAGAAAAAAACATCATTAATGCTAAGTACAATGATTATATCTAGTATAGTACTTACAGGTTGTAATTCTACAGGAGAAGATACAAAGTCTACTTCAAAAGATATAGATCCTTTTAAAGTTTTAGAAAATGAAAATGCTAGAAAGGCAATTTCTCTAGCTATAGATAAAGAACAATTAACAAGTGTAATTCTTAATAATGGATCAAAACCTGTTAATAGATTCGTACCAGATGATTTAGCTTTTAATGAAAAAGGTGAAGACTATAGAGATGTAGCTGGTGAAATTGGCTATGATCCTAATGATGAGGAAGCTAAAAAAGCTTGGGATCAAGCTAAAAAAGAACTTGATTTTGATGCTGTAGAGTTTGATTTTTTAACTGATGATACTGAGCAAAGCAAGAAAATTGCTGAGTTTATCCAAGCTGAGTTACAAGGAACTCTAGAGGGAGCTACTATAAAACTTCAACAACTACCTACTAAGTTAAAAACTGAAAAAGGGTCAAATGGAGACTTTCATTTATCCATAGCTGGTTGGGGAGCAGATTACCCTGATCCACTTACTTTCTTAGAAATTTACTGCCCAGATATAGGAAGATATGCTATAAATGTAGGATATAAAGACTCGGAATATAAAGATTTAATAACTAAAGCAAAACAATCAACTACAATTGATGAGAGTTGGGAAAGTTATATGAAAGCAGAGCAGATATTATTAGACAGTGGATTTATAACTCCTTTATACCAAAAGTCTAGTGCTTACTTAGAAAAAGAATATTTACAAGATGTAGCTAACTATTCATTCGGTCCACAAACATCATATAAATGGGCTAAATTAAGTAATAATAAAAATGAAGTAAATACTACTTCAGCTTCTGATATATCTTCTATGGATACTTCTCAAGCTTCTGATTCCACGTCGTTTGAAGCAATAAACAATGTCATGGAAGGGTTAGTTAGAGTTGATATTAATAAGGAATTAACTCCTGGCATGGCTGAAAGCTGGGAAAAATCAAAAGATGCTAAAACTTGGACATTTAAAATAAGAAAAGATGCTAAATGGTCTAATGGTGATAATGTAACTGCTAAAGACTTTGAATTTGCATTTTTAAGAAATTTAACTCCAGAAACAGCTTGTGAATATGCATATGTAATGTATGATATAGAAGGTGCCGAAGACTTTAACTTAGGAAAATCTACTGATTCAAATACTGTAGGTGTTAAAGCTATAGATGACAATACTTTAGAAGTTAAATTAAATAGACCCGTAAACTATTTCGACCAACTTATGGCTTTCCCTGTATTCTTCCCAGTAAATAAAAAAGCTGTTGAAACATATGGTTCAGACTATGGAACCACTCAAGATAAGTTAGTATTTAATGGTCCTTTTGTAATGGAAAGTTGGAAGTTGGAAGACCAATACACTTTGAAAAAAAATATAAACTATTGGGATAATACGTCTGTTAATTTAGATAAAGTTAATTTCAAAGTAGTTAAAGATATTAATGCTGCTGTAAACTTGTATGAAACTGGTGACGTTGATAAAGTTGCTATAGCTTCTGAACATGTTGATAAATATAAAGATAGTAAAGAATATAAAACTATAGAGTCTGCAAGCTGTAATTTCCTGATGGTAAATGGTGGCAACCCTCCTGAAAAATAATATATAAAAAGTCTGAGGCTAAATATTTTCCTCAGACTTTTTCTTTTTAAATATTTATTTAAGCATCAGTTTATACTGTCTCATCAACTTTATTATCTTTATACTCCTTAGTAAATAAAAATGGAAAGAAAACTATAGCGCTAAAGATAATACTCTCTAAAAGTAGTTTTGGTGTAAATACAGCTTCATATCCTCCGCTAAAAACTATAGAAATGACATTATTAACTAAATGAATTAGTATTGGAGTCCAAAGGTTATTAGTTTTCATATATGCATATCCTAAGAATATACAATAAGATAAATGATTTATAATACAATAAATTGGTGTTTCAGGACTATATAGAGTTAGACACAGTGGTAGATGCCATATACCCCATATAAATCCTAATATTATTACCCCCATTTTTTTACCATAAATTTTTTGCAATCTAGGTTGTAGAAAATATCTCCATCCAAATTCTTCACCAAAAAATAAATTAAATCCTATAAAAAAATTACTTGCTAAACCAATTAAAATCATTATGATATTTTTACAAATGTCAGCTGGGTTAATTTGCATACTAAAAAAATCTGGTATAAATCCAACTAATTTTATTAGTACAAATATTAGTACTACAAATAACACCTTTTTAAAGTTTTTAGTTAAAGATAAATTTAATACTTCAAATTCAGATTTATTACTAAGAGTAATACACAATAGATATATAGATACAAAAGTATCTAATAATGAAGAAATAATAATACCCTTAATTAAAAATGCTTCAACTATAGAAATAATTATTCGTAGTATAGTTGCTATAGCAAAAACTTTTAAAAATTTCTCTACATTTGCCGTAAATTCATATTTACAAATTCTTTTTAATACAACTATTACTGAAAATGCAGGAATATACATAAATAGAACAGCAAAGTTTGATATAAAAGTACTACTATTTGTATTTGATGCAAGCATAAATATAAATATAGATATGAAAGCAATTAACCCAAAATTGATTAGTAAAAAAGAATTTACTTCTTTTTTTATAACCTTAATATCATTACACATTATAATCCCCCTATATAGTAAATTTATATAGTAAAATAATAGCATACTATTGGTAATATTTGGATATAACTTCAGTTGTTAAACGCAATTAAAGTTCATTTAACAAAAAACTGTATTGAATATTTCATCAATACAGTTTTTATTAACTAGGTCTAAGAATTACTCTCCAAGATTAATCAAGGTTCCAGAGTTAGAGTCCATTACTTGAGGTAACTTTCCATTCCATTTTTCTATATACTTTTCCTTTAATATTTTTTCATCTAGTCCTTGTGCTTTTATTTCATTTGATTTTTTTTCACCTTCTGCTTGAATTATTTTTTTCTCTGCTTCAAGCTGTGCTGCTTGTTTAGCTATTTCTGCTTTTTCTAGTTGAAGACGTTGTTGTTCTACTTCTTGACTTATTTGTTGTCTCTTTTCTATTGCTTCTTGGACTTCTTTAGATGCCCTAGTCTCTGCTAGTGATACATTTTCAAACATTACACCATATTTTTCAGCTTTTTTGTTTAAATGCTCTGTTAATTTTTCATTAACTACTTCTTTTTTAGTTAGATGTACTTCCATAGTTGAATAATTTTTAGTTACTTCACTTATCCAGCTTCTTAGCTGTCCTCTAAGTACACTATTCATTATTTCTTGACCATCTTTTCCTCTGTATTGTCTTTGTACTTTTGGTACATCTTCTATCTTAAATCTATAGCTAAAAGTCAAATCCGCACTTAACGAGCCATCGTTACAACTTATCGTTATAGACTCATCTACTTTCGATCCTTCTCTTTCATCTTTGCTCATGTATACAGTTTCTATAGAAATCGGGAATTCATTTACACTTTGCCAAGGTGTTTTAAAGTTTATACCTTCTGTTAAAGTATATGTTTGAATTCCTTTTTTAAATCTATCATAGACTGCCCCTACATGGCCTTGTTTTACTGTTACTGTACATGTTGATATGATTATCCCTATTACAATTATTAAAGGTATTGTTATTAATACACTTTTAACTATTTTTACTCCTCCATTGCCTTTTTTATTATTTTTCTTTACCTTATCATCTTCTTTTTCTTTTACTTCATTTTCTCCCATTTAACTTCCCCCCAACCCTAATATACTAACTTACTTATTATCTATTCTATGTAATATTAATTATATTGTAGTCAATATTTAGGCTATATGGGGTAACAGTATTGTAATGAATTTATCTTTAATTTTTAAAAAAGAGTTATCTCAAAATAGGTAGCTCACAGGAAATATACAAATTTCATATCTATATTCCATAAGCTATATATTTTTAAGACAACTCTTTTTTAAATCCTTACTATCTATTTTATTTTAAGCTTTCTCTCTTCTTCCAATTAAACTCCAGTATAATAATAATGCTAATGCTGAAATAATTGCTAATAAAATTAATACATTACTATATTGTATTGATATTTCATTATTGAAAAGGTTAGTAATATTTTTTCCTAAAGTTTTAGATTCCATTAATACCGCTACATATGTTATCCCAATTGACGAAGCTATATTTAAACAGAAATTATAAAAACCAATAGCAGTTCCTGAGTGTTCTCTAGGTATTGTTTTTATCAATGTATCAATCATAGGCGCATACATTAATGCAAATGAACTAGAGAATAGTATCATTACAATTACGAATACATATACAGATGTTTCTATAAATAAGCCACCAAAAATAAGACTTATTACTATCCCAACTATTGCCATTTGAATACATTGTTTACTTCCAAATCTTTTTGCAACATTACCAGACATTGCGCCTACTATAGCTGCTAAAACATATGATGGAACTAAAAGTAGTGAAACTTGGTCTAATCTATAATTATATATATATTCAATTAAGAATGGGAACATAAATATAAATGCAAGTTGAACACTATATATAACAAAAGCTACAAATAGTACTGATATAAAGTTTCTGTTTTTAAAGAATTCAATACTAATAAAAGCTTTTTTGTTTTTACTTATGTATGTAATAAATAGTATAAGTGCTATTATTAAAGCTACTAAATATATCCACTTAAATCCTGAAACGAAAAGCATTAATGATGCTGCAACTGATGAAACTAATATAAATCCTATAAAGTCTACACCACTACCTTTAACTTTTTCCTTAGGAATATATTTCAATATAAATGGTAGTATTAATAATGTTAATAGTGGAATTAAAAATAGTACTGTCCAATGTAGGTATGTTGATATATATCCACCTGTAAGAGTACCAATTACTTGTGATATAGCATAACTACTTGTACTAAATCCTAGGTACTTCTTTTGTTCACTATCTTTGAAATATTTTGCGACAAATATTACATATAAAGTTTCAGCACTTCCTAATCCTGCTGCTTGGATTATCCTTGCAATAATTATCATAAAAAATGATTTTTGGAAAATAAATCCTAATAATGATCCAATACATATTAAGATAATTCCTAGTGCTAATAAGTTTCTAATACTTATCGAATCCGATAAAGAAGCATATACAATTGCTCCAATACCAATAACTAATCCAGCTAGAGTTACTTGCCAACTAACCGCAGTAGCTGATAAATTAAAAGCACTTGCTAAGTCTGCAGAGATAATTTTAAATGAATTATCTATAACTAGTGCAAAAATCATTAAAGCTAATACTGCAGGTACTGCTTTTTTTATTTGTTCCTCCTCAATCTCCTTTGAAGTATTAAGTGAGTTTTCCATGTTGTACACCTCTTTTATTCTGTTTTCAATTTAGTCTGTTTAAAATCGTTTGCAGATTTATTACTATTAATCTGTTCATTTTTGTTCGACATTTTTAGACAGGAATAATATTAACACACCTTTTTCTCAATTGCAATACTTGTTAAAATGCTTATTTCACCTAAATTTATATTTTAATTTTAAAAATTCTAAAAGACCATATTGAATATTTCTCAACATGGTCTTTTGAAATCACTAATTTTATATAATTTTACCATCACTTATAGTTATAACATTTTCAGCGCTATTGGCTATTTCATCATTGTGAGTTATCATAACTAATGTTTGTTTATATTCATTAACGCAAAACTTTAATATATCAATTACTTCTTTAGTAGTTTTACTATCTAAATTTCCAGTTGGTTCATCTGCAAATATGACTGAAGGTTTATTTGCAAGTGCTCTAGCAATTGCTACCCTCTGTTGCTGTCCCCCTGATAGTTCATTTGGGAATTTCTTAATTTGCGACTTAAGCCCTAATTTATTTATTAAATCTTCTATGTACTCTTTATCTGCTTTTTTACCACTAATTGAAACAGGGAGCACTATATTGTCATAAACATTTATAACTGGTATTAGATTATAACTTTGAAATATAAATCCAAACTTTTCTCTTCTTACTTTAGACAGTTTATCGTCATTTAAAGTGTATAAATCTAAATCATCCATAAATACTTTGCCCGATGTCAGTTTGTCAAGTCCTGCCATACAATGGAGTAGTGTACTCTTTCCAGAACCACTTTGTCCAATTATAGCTGTAAACTTATGTGGTTGTATTTCTAAATTTATTCCATCAATAGCTCTTACTTCGCTATCTCCTTTACCATATGTTTTTCTTAAATCTATTACTTTTAAAGTTTTCATAACTTAACCTCCCAAATTAATCGTTATCTTTTATTCCCTCAATAATGCTCATCTTTTTTAACTCCCTACTGCTTGTAGCTACTGCAATTAAACATACAGTCACTGATATAATGAAAAATATTATTGATTCTTTAACTGGGAACATAAAAGACATAAAATGATCTATTCCATAGTTTTTATAAGCACTATTATTCCAGTTTACGAATTTAATTAAGTTTATCATCGATGGAATCAAAGCAATTATAAAACTTAATATTGCATATGTTAATGCTTCATAAGTAATCATTTTCTTCATATTCTTGACACTAAGCCCTATTGCTCTAAGTGTTGAAATTTCTTTTTTCCTTATAAGTAAATTGGTTTTTATTGTACAGAAAATATTAATTCCTGCTATTATTAAAACTAATGTTATCACTGATAACTGCGTCTTAGTGTACTCAGCCATAGAACTGTTCATCATCTCATTAAAAGCAAGCTTACTTTCAAATTGAGATAAATGAATATCATTAGAAACTTTTTTTACTTTTTCATTTACAGCTTTATCATATGGATCTTCTAAATTTATACCTAATTTATTGTATTTTTTTTCTCCAACAATATATTTAGAAAGACTGCTGGCTGTTACAATCTCAAAATTGCGGCTTAAATCTCCATCTCCTTTAGACATCCAGTCAGATTTTAAAATTGCACATACCCTTACTTTGCTTTCTTTATATACAGTGTTTCCATTTTCTGTAATTGGAACTTTTATTGTTATAATGTCCCCTATCTTTAAATCAGGAAAAACTTTTTTAAAATTATTTGTCCTAGCTTCATCATAAAAATAATTATATACTGCTACATTTGGTAATCCTTCGTTTAATGTTCCAATCTCATATATATGTCCTTCTTGTACGAATTTTTTCAATGTTTTATTTATGTAATCCGGTCCAAATAATTTTAAATCCATCTGATATTCCATATCGTCTTGTTCTTGTATTCCCTTGCTATTGGCAAAGTCTTTATCCATTTCATTCTTTTTATAATCTAATACTCCACTTTCTATTTGTATTGGAGTTACGCTTTTTACTCCGTCTATGTCTTTTAGCTTACTTACATCACTATCTAAATATTTTGTATTATCTATATCTGAATTTGCTCCAAATTGTATTGTTATATCATATCTTTTTTGCATATCCGCAATTTTATCATTTACATCATTTTGCATACTTGAAAATGTAGTTAAAAATACATATCCTCCCAATGCAATTGATATCATGGATATAAGCGCTCTACTTTTGTTCCTTCCAATATTTTTAAGTCCCATAAATCCATAAAATCCAAATATCTTACTTAAAAGTTTATTTAATCCATAACTTGCTCTATGACCTTTAAACTTATCTGATTTCTTTGTTGCTTCAATAGATGATATATTACCTACTTTGAAGATAGGTATAATACAAGAAACAAATACAGAAAATACACCTATTATTATAGCTTTCATAATATTTTCATTACTTACATATAACTTTGGCTTTATTACTGCCTCTTGATATATAGAAGGATTAGATGTACTAACTGCTATATAAGAAGATATAACCCCTAATATTAGACCTACTACTATACCTGCAATCATTATAATTAATGCTTGGTATATTATCATGCATCTAACATTTTTCTTACTTGAACCTATTAATCTAAGTAATCCCATTTCTTTTATTGTTTCATTTAATGTTATATTAAAAAGATTAAATACAAAAATTGCTGCTGTAATTATAATTAAAACTTCTCTTTTATAAGCACCTGGATCATCCTTTTCTATTTTTTTATCCATTAATTGTCTTACAAGAGGCATATTTGGTGAATAACTAGCGTCCCCTAAATTATGTTTTGCCATAATTTTATGAGCTTGTCCATCAGGATTTTCAAAACCACTCTTTAAACTTAAGAGACTATTATAACTAATTGTATCTTGTGGCACTATGCTATTTTTTTCATCATTTCCATAAGTAAATGCTTCAAATGGAATGTTAATATCATAAAAATTATAAAATTCCTTTGGTTTTTCTATAACTCCTACAAGTTTAAATTTTTTATCTTCAGTATAAACCTTATTGTTTTCCTCTGCATCTTTATAGTTCTTTTTTATTTTGAAATCTAAGGTAGTATTTAATTCATCAGATATATTCATTGCTTCTAGAGCATTTTCTTCCATTACTATTTCATTGTTATTCTTTGGAAGTCTACCTTTTATTAATTTGCCTGACTTATTAGTTATATAATCTTTATCTGCTGATTTCAACGGGAAAGAATTTCCCTTTTTATCTACAATATTACCCAAGTTTTGTACTGTAGTAATTTTTGATACACCCTTATCATTTTTTAACTTTTCAGTTCCATCAGAATTTAAATCATTGAATTCTAAATGATATCCACCATAAAGTTTATTTATTGCTTCTACATCATTTTTGTTTTTGGAATCTTTTATAACACTGGTTCCAAATATTAATACTACTCCTAATGCAACACCTAATATCAAAAGTACCGTTCTAAGTTTATTTTTCCTTAAATATGCTAGTGACATTTTTAAGTATATTCCCATAAAATTCCCCTCCTATTTTATAATTTATTTATCCAAATAAATTGGCGGATATTTTACACTTTTAAGTTCCTTAACATCCGTCAGTTCATGACCATCATTTAAATCGTAAATTTGAAATAAAACTTTGTTTATGTATAAAGCGTAATAATCATCGCTATAGAAATATTGATATTCATATTGAGGATCATCTTTATAGGATACCTTGTAAAGTATGCCATCATAAGTTGCTTTTTTTGCTTTTTCTTTTGTAATTTTGCTTATATTATCTTTTGAAATTCCTTGTTCTGCCATATATTTGTTAATATATTTTTCAGCTTCATTCCAAGGTTTAAAGTAATTATCATATATAAAAAATACTGAAATCCCTATAATTATCATAATTGATGCTAATAAAATAGCTTTATATTTCTTCATATAACTCTCCTTATTTTAATATAAATTCATCCTTAAATCTTAATTCTAAAATCTTAGTTGACTCATCAATTTTTTTTACTGAAATATCTATATCCCCCATATTAGGAAGTTCTACGATCCCCTCACCTTTATTAACTGCTTTTTCAACTTCATCAAAAAATTCTTTCTCAGTTAATTCAGTATCAGTTAATGAGTTAAATATGTTATAAATTGCTTTAACAAACTTATCATCCTTTGATAAGTTTTCATCCTTTAAGTAGTCCTTAACACACTGAATATATAGTATCTCCTTATCATTTTTATCATATGTAGTCATAGAGTAATTTAAAACTTGCTTAGGTTGTTCTTTAGAATATTCCAAATTACCTAGAGATAACACAAAGCTACCATCTGGGGCTACTTCAGCCACTCGAAGACCACTATTTTCTATGGCTTTTGAAATTTTCTTTGATAAATCTTTTTTAATCCTGGATACTTCTGTTGTTGTATAAGTTTCTTTATCCATATCAGTTGTAGAAGCTTCGCATCCCACCATCAAAACTGAACTTATACTTGTAGCTACTAATATAGCTAGTATAATTTTTTTTGCTTTCATATACATTTTCCTCCATAGTATTTAAACTTCATGTATTTACTAATTACCTTTGTATTCCAATGTTTTAGTTTTTTAAGAATAAAAATAAGGACATTATCTTTTGCTATTAAAAAGATAACATCCTTATTTTTTGGTATCAATATATACGCCCCAACTAGTAACTTAATCGACCCAACTGTCAGTATTTTGATTTAATGGTATGTATAGATTTAGTATAAATTTGTATTTCTCATCTTCAAATAATAATTCTCCATCATATTTTTCTAAAGACGATTTAATACTTTGAGTTCCTATTCCATGGATAAACTTATCCATTTTGTCTGTTAATAATCTATTTTTATTAATTTTAATATCATTAACTTTACTGTTTTCACATTTAATTACAAAGTATGATTTTGATACAGTTCCTTTAATTCTAATATATTTATTAATATTTTCATCATGTATTTTGTTACAGGCTTCTATTGCATTATCTAAAATATTAGCAAATATACTAGACACATCTATTGGCTTTATAAAATTAACTTTTGAAAAGTTTATATCACAAATAAATTTAATTCCTTTTTTACTGCATAGTTCACTTTTTTCATTTATTATAATATCTAATATCATGTTTCCTGTATTATAAGTATTTTTAAATTCTTTAATTTCATCTTTTAAATTGTTTACATATTCACTAACTTCTTTACTGTTATTTTTAAGGTTATTTATGCAACAAATATGATTATTTATATCATGATAAAGCTTTTTAACCTTCATATGAGATTCTTGTACACTTAAATAATGTTCATATTGCATATCTAATTTATTTTCCATTAATTGTTTTTGAGTTTTTTTCTTATTTTCTTTTATTACCATTCTAAATAATAATATTATTATTATTATACTGGCTACTACTAACTTTGGAATTACAAGTTGAGCAAAATAAGGCCATTCATCTTGTAAGGCCGGTACTGACATCCTCCAGTCATATATCATTTTGTTCAATCTTATGTTATTCCCTATATTATAAGATCCCATTATATATGTTCCAATTATATTAATAACATTAACCATCAGAGCAAGTGTTAAGTATATATAAATTCTTTTTTCGCTACTAAATAACTGTAATCGATTAGTAATAAATACAATTATTATATAAATAAATATTACTAATATATA
>NZ_JBOFKN010000074.1:0-1070 GCF_051657365.1 Paraclostridium sp. | reverse complement strand
ATTATGGAACTTAAAAAGGTTTATCCTGGACATTTTAAAGCATTTAAAAAAGAGAATTATGAATAAAAGTGAGGTTGCACTATGGAAATACATGGCAAATATGCAATAGAACAAGGAAAAATGATTAGTCTTAAAAGTGAGATAAATGGAGTTTTTTATAATAAATATTCTAAAAAGTACCTTGTTAATATAGAACTAGCTAGAAAGACAAAATCTTTAGGAATAGTTGATACTCTTGAACAGGGTATTGAACTTTATCTTAAAGCCACTAAAAAATATAAGAGTGCAAAAGTAATTAAGTACTGGGAACAACAAAGTTTATTTTAAAGGAGCTTGATATGAACGAGTTGAGATTAAAAGATTATGAAAAGTATAGACATGATATACACACTAATCATAAAAAAGAGTATACAACTCTTGAGGTTGAACTTATTTTATCAAATATGAGTTTAGCTGATTTAAGTGTTGTTCTTGGTAGAACGGCTAAGGCTATAGCTGAAGCTAGAAAAAAATTCAAAAGAAGGTTATTAAATGAAAAATAGATTAATTGAAATTTATAGAAACAAACTGTCCGAAGAGTTTTGGGCACATGATAATACAGAGGATTCATTATTTTTAAAGTATATTTTCATAATGTTAAAAATACATATATTCGAAATTACTCAGCATTATAGAAAAACAAAATTTAAATTAGATCCTGAAGTTAAATTAATGCTTATAAATATCTATAACAATATTATGAATATCCAAAAATATACTGGAGATTGCATTTTGAGTAAAACATTATCAGAAAAGTTTGCTGAAAATGTTGGTAATTTTACAAATAATTTTAATAATAGCTATTCCAAAAAAGGTTGGATTAGAAACTGGACACAAAAACTTCCTGAAAAAATAACAACAGCAAATGAAAGTCTTAGAATCCTAGTCGAAATAGCGAATGAAAAATTTTATAAAGTTCTAAAGATAATGGAATTATCTATTTACTTTGATGTTATTTATAAAAATACAATTGAATACTATAGATACTATGAAGATAAAATCTTAAAACTTGGAGAACCAATTAAAGAAAG
>NZ_JBOFKN010000073.1:0-22944 GCF_051657365.1 Paraclostridium sp. | reverse complement strand
AGGCATATAAAATATTTACTAAAAACCTTTATGGTGAATTTAGTATGTTAGATGATAAAAAATATATATGAGGAAAAATCACAAAATAAATAGTATTAGGAGAATTTATATGGCGTATATAAATTTTAAAGAAGAAGTTTTTGTAGCTAAGAAACAACTTCAAAAAAGAAAACAAAACAATAAAATTCTATTTGCTAGTATATTAAAACATAAAAATTTATTGAAAAACTATAATCCATGTGAAAAATATAGTTATAAAGTATTTAATGATAATAAATTTGGATTACCTGGTATTTTAGATGAAGATAAATTTTTAATTATAGAACGTAAAGATATAGCATGCACCAAGTTTATTGGATGTGAATTTTCAAATATAAAATTTAAAGACTGTAGATTTATAGGATGTTTATTTGAAAGTTGCGACTTTAAACAAGGAGGTGTTGCTTTTGAAAATTGTAGTTTCATAAAAGAAGATAGTTCTAACAAACCATCTTTAAATAAATATGACAATTTCACATGTAACTTTAGTAATTGTAATATTTACGCAAAATTTTCAAATTGTATTTTATCATTTGTAATTTTTGAAAATTGTAAAATACAAGATACTAATTTTGAACTAAATGATATGACTAATGCAATAATAATTAATTGCGAACTAAATATGATAATTATTTCTGATTGTGATTTATGCGGAGGTAAATTCATATCAACTTATATTGAAAATTTAGAATTTAGAGATAAATTCCAAACTAAATTAGATGAAAAAAGTTTTGTTGATAAAATTCCAATTAGATATAAAACAAGGTCAGAGTATGAAGGTATTTATATGGTCTATGAAACAATAGCAAATAAATTCAAGGAAAATTCTTTAAATAATAACTTTGGAGAATATTATTATTTATGTAAAAATGTTCAACGAAAAACACTTAAAATATTACCTAAAGTAGAATCTTATATATATTTTTTAACTTGTGGATATGGTGAAAGACCTGAATTTGCAGTGTTTTCATCTTTAGCTATAATATTTGTGTTTTCAATTATATATTTACTTGTTGGAGTAGAAATAGATAATCAAACTATTATATATGATATACATACTCTAAAAAATCTATCTTTTACTAAGTTTTTAAGTGACATTAATGAATCTATAAGTTTAAGTATAGGAGCATTTGGAGGGTTAGGAACAATTAACTGTAAACCAACTACTACTAGTTATATTTTTACAAACATAGAAATATTAATAGGAATTATTATGATGGGCTTAGGAATAGGTACTTTAACAAGAAAAGTTATAAGATAAATAAAAGGAAGCTATTAACTTAGCTTCCTTTTATTTATCTTATAACTAATGGCCTAGGTATATACATATATTTATTTGAATAAATATGTATCAAAAGGAGTGATGGTTATGAGAGGAATATTTACAAGTGTAAGAAAAGTAATAGCACTTTGTTTAACGGCTGTATTTTGTTATTTAAGTTTAAAAGGAACTATAAAGCCAAATGAATTTATACCTATATTTAGTATGGTTTTAGGTTATTACTTTGGTAAATCAACAGCTTTGGATACTCCAAAACATAAGGCGTATGATGCAAGTGAAAATGGTATTAAGTATGAAGAATTAAAAGAGTAGTTAATTTTGAATTTATAAACATGAAACCGGATTTCGTTATCATCTTAAATAGTGTATAATGACTATATGAAATAGGAGGAGATGATATGAGAGATTACATAAAATTTAAGAATGTAGAAAAAATATACAAAATGGGTGAAGTTAAAATAAATGCGCTGGATGGAGTAGATTTTTCTATTGATAAGGGCGAATTAGTTATAGTTGTTGGAGCTAGTGGTGCTGGTAAAAGTACTATACTAAATATTTTAGGAGGAATGGACTCATCAACATCTGGAACCATACTCGTAGACAATAATGATATAAGTCAGTATAGTGAAAAAGAACTAACTAAATATAGAAGACATGATATAGGTTTTGTATTTCAATTTTATAATTTAGTTCAAAATTTAACTGCTGTAGAAAATATTGAATTAGCAACTCAAATTTGTAAAAATCCATTAAATCCAAAAGATGTAATAAAGTCTGTTGGACTTGACCATAGAAAAGATAATTTTCCATCTCAATTATCTGGAGGTGAACAACAAAGAGTTGCCATAGCTAGGGCATTAGCTAAAAATCCAAAACTCTTATTATGTGATGAACCTACTGGTGCCTTAGATTACAATACTGGAAAAGCAATACTTCAAGTACTTCAAGATACTAATAAAAACTTTGGAATGACAGTTGTTATAATTACTCATAATATGGCACTAGCACCTATGGGAGATAAAGTTATAACCGTTAGAAATGGTAAAATTCATGATGTAGTTAAAAATGAAAACCCTATTCCTATAGAAAGGATAGAGTGGTAAATATGAAAAGCCCTTTACTTAAAGATACATTTAGAGAAATAAAAAAATCTAAAGGACGATTTTTATCGGTATTTGCCATAATAACATTAGGGGTTTCTTTTTTTACGGGGATAAAAGTTTCATCTCCCGTTATGGAGTTAACAGCAGATAAGTACTATGATAATAATAATTTGATGGACATATCCGTTATCTCTAATTTAGGATTAACAGATAAAGATATAACTGCAATATCTAAAATAGATACAGTTGAAAATATATATCCTACATATTCAAAAGAAGTATTAACAAGTATAGATAATAATCAATTAGTTTTAAAGGTACACGGGTTACCTCAAAATGATAAGGAATACATAAATAAAGTTAAAATAGTAACCGGCAAATATCCTACAAAACCGGATGAGTGTGTTGTAGATAATTCTCTTAATATACCTATTGGAAGCACACTAAAGCTGTATGGAGATAATAATGATAATTTAGATGATACTTTAAAACACAAAGAGTATAAAGTTGTTGGAAAAGTTAAAACACCTTATTATATATCTAGAGCAAAAGGTAGTAGTAATATAGGTAGTGGTCAGTTAGATAGTTTTATTATGGTTTTAGATAATGAATTTAAATTAGATGCATATACAGAAAGTTACATAACTGTAAAGGGAGCAAAAAATTTCAATTCATATACAAAGGAATATGAAGATGTTATAAATAAAACTGAAAATCAACTAGAATCTTTAGCTAAAACTAGATCAAATTCAAGATATGAAGAAATTGTAGAGACCGTTAACAAAGAACTAAATCAAGGAAAAGTAAATTTAAATAATAAAAAAGAAGAAGCTTATAAGGAACTTGAAAAAGCTAAGCACACACTTAAAACTGCTCAAAAAGATTTAGAAAATAATAAAAATGAATTATATAAAAAAGAAAAAGAATTTGATGAAGCTATAGCATCATCCCAATCTAAAATAAAATCAGAGGAAAGTAAATTAAATAGTAATGAAAAAGAGTTGAATAAAAAAATAGATGAATTTAATTCAAATAAAGTAGTTATTCAAAATGAAATTGAAAATGATAAAAATGCACTTAAATCAAAGGAAGATGGTATTAAAAAGATTCAAGATTATGTAATAAGTATAGAAGAATTACTTTCTAATGAATACTTAGATGATTCAAAGAGAAAAGAGCTAGAAATAATATTATCTCAAAGTAAAGAAAAATTGGAAAGATCACAGCAATCTATAAGTGAAGATGATGCAAAAATACAAGCTAAAGAAAATTTACTTATTGAAACGGAAAAAAATATTGAAACATCCAAAAGTGCAATAAATAAAGGTAGAGAAGAATTAAACATTCAAAAAAATAATATAAACGACAAGAAAAATGAATCTTTAAGTCAATTTAAAAAAGCAAAATATAAAATTGAAAAAGGTGAGACTGAACTTGAAAAAGGGGAAAATTCTTATAATCACAATAAAAAAAAGGTAGAAGATGAATTAATCAAAGCTCAAGATAAATTATCAGAAGAAGAAAATAAACTTAAAGATATAAAATCAGGTGAATGGTATATACTTGATAGGAACTCGAACTATGGATTTGTAGATTATGAAAATTCTGCAGAGAGTATAGCTTCAATTTCAAAAGTATTTCCTGTATTTTTCTTCTCATTAGCAGCACTTATATGCTTAACTACTATGACAAGAATGGTAGATGAACAAAGAATAAATATAGGGACTATGAAAGCACTAGGATATAATAAGTTCTCAATAATGCTTAAGTATATTCTATATTCACTAATAGCTAGTATAGGCGGAAGTATACTTGGAAATATTATAGGACTTACAGTATTTCCAACGATAATATACAATGCATATGCAAGTATGACTTATACTTTACCTAATGTTAGTTTAAATTTTGATGTAAATTTAGTATTGCTATCTACATTAATAGCTGTTTTAACTACTACTATAGCTTCTATATATTCTTGTTATACTGAATTAAAAGAAGTTCCATCTATACTTATGAGACCTAAGGCACCTAAAGAAGGTAAGCGAATATTACTTGAACGTATAGGTTTTATATGGAACAATTTAAACTTTATACAAAAGGTAACTTGTAGAAATATATTTAGATATAAAAAAAGATTTTTTATGACTATCATAGGAATAGCAGGATGTAGTGCTCTTTTAGTTACAGGATTTGGAATAAAAGATTCAATATCATCTATAGTTAATAATCAATATGGTAGTATAATAAAATATGATTTAACACTAACATATAGTAAGGAAATAGATAAGAACAAAAAAAGTAATGAGCTTGAATATATAAATAAAGATAACCGAATTGAAAAATATTTAAATGTAAAAAGTAAGAGCTTTAAAGTTTTAAATAATTCTATACAAAAAGATGCAAATATTATAGTTCCAGAAAATAAAGATGAACTAAATAAATTTATAAACCTTCAAAATAGGGTAAGTAATACAAAGTATACATTAAATGATAATGGAGTTTTGATAACAGAAAAATTAGCAAAATTACTTAAAGTGCATAGTGGAGATTCAATTATATTAGAAAATGCGGATAATGAAAAGTTCGAGGTGAAAATATCAGGCATAGTTGAAAATTATGTAGGACATTACATATATATGAGTGCTCCATTATATGAAAAAACATTTAAAGAAAATATTAAATTTAATCAAATATTGATAAGTACATCAGGTAGTGATAAATCTGAAGATAAGCTTGGTAAAGATATGATGAGATTAGACAATATAAGCTCAGCTTCATTTAATACAAGTGCAAAAGAATCTTTTTCAGATATGATAGCTAATTTAAATAGTGTGGTATTACTTATAATAATATCTGCTGGAGCATTAGCATTTATAGTTTTGTACAATCTTACAAATGTTAATATAAGTGAAAGAATAAGAGAAATAGCGACTATTAAAGTTCTTGGATTTTATGATAAGGAAGTATCGTCCTATGTATTTAGGGAAAATATTGTTTTGACTGTAATTGGAACTTTTTTAGGACTATTTTTAGGAATATTCTTACATCAATTTATAATGACTACTGCAGAATTAGAATTTATTATGTTTGGAAGAGAAATAAAAACTACTAGCTTTATACTATCTGCACTATTAACATTTACTTTTTCAACTTTAGTAAATTTATGTATGTATTACAAGTTGAAAAAAATAAAAATGGTTGAGTCTCTAAAATCAGTTGATTAGTAAAGGAAGAGAAAAATGATATATGAAAATATGATAAAAGCTATATTTTTAAAAAGACCAAATAGATTTATAGCTCATTGTATAGTTAATGGAAAAGAAGAAATAGTACATGTTAAAAACACCGGTAAATGTAGAGAATTATTAGTGCCAGGATGCAGTGTTTATTTACAAGAACATGATAATCCAAACAGAAAAACTAAATTTTCTTTAATAAGTGTAATAAAAGGAAATAGGCTTATCAATATGGACTCACAAGTTCCTAATAAAGTAGTTTATGAAGCTTTATTAAATAACTCTATAGTTTTGCCAGAATTAGATGAAGAAATCACTTTTATAAAATGTGAAAAAACATATAAGTCGTCTAGGTTTGATATTTATATAGAAACTAAAAATAAAAAAGCTTTTATTGAAGTTAAAGGTGTTACATTAGAAGAGGATGGAGTTGTTTTATTTCCAGATGCAAAAACAGAAAGAGGATTAAAACATATTAATGAACTTATAGAAGCTAGAAAAAATGGTTATTTAAGTTATATATTTTTCCTAGTTCAGATGGATGGAGTTAAATATTTTACACCTAACACTAAGATGCACGACGAATTTGCAAGGGCATTAGAAAATGCTAGTTTAAATGGAGTGAATATAATTTCCTATGATTGTAATGTAACTTCTGATTCCATAAGTATTAAAGAAAAAGTAAAAATAATTTTATAAGTTTTAAAATAGCGTAGTTCAGTAATTAGCTGGAGTACGCTATTTTTTTGGATGAAATATGAAATTAGTTACAAAAAGGTTACATATTCTGAAAATATCAATAATATATATTACTATACCCATTTAATAAAAGTAAGGAAGGAGATTTTTTATGGAATTAAAAAATAAAAAAAATTTAATAGGATTACTTGGTATAGTAGCTATATTTGGAGGAATATTTTTAGGATATGAAACATCAAAAAAAGACGTAAAAATAATAACTACTACAGGAATAAAAGAGATTTCTACTTTTAAATATACAATAGATGATATTATAAAAGAACATAATTTAAAATTTGATAATGATGATATAGCAAATGTAACATTAAATGGAATAAAAAAAGAAAGTATCAAATTAGAAACTAAATTAAAAGATAATATGGTTATTGAATTAATAGATGTTTGTACAGGAGTTGTATCTGAATATAAAGAAATAAACTTTGAAACTAAAATTGTAGAAGATAAAAATGTATTAAAAGGTAAATCTTTGGTATATCAAGAAGGTGAGAAAGGTAAAAATAACTTAATTTACAATGTTGTATATCATAATGGAAAACTAGTTGAAAAAAACTTTTCAAAAGAATTAGTATATAAAGATCCTAAGGATAAAATAATTTCAAAAGGAAGTAAAGTATTTGAAGAGATTGTAGTTGCTACTTCTAGAGTTGAAGCTACTCAAAAAACCTTTAATTCAGAAATTAATGATTCTATAAGTGTAAATAAAAACCAATCTAAAACTGATAATGGTAACTCAACTGAAGTTCAGACTGTCTCTGTAAATTCTAATGATAATAATTCGACGAATCATATGAGCGTAGTAGCAACAGCTTATGCTGGAGATAGTATAACATCTACAGGAACGATTCCTAAGTGGGGAACAATAGCTGTTGATCCTAGAATAATACCTTATGGTACAAAAGTATACATTCCTCAATTTGGACAAACATTTGTAGCGGAGGACTGTGGTGGAGCTATAAAAGGAAATAAGATAGATATATTTATGAATAGTGAGAATGAAGCATATGATTGGGGACGAAGAACAATAGATATATATATCCAAAGTTAATTACAAAAATACATTTTAATTAATTAGAAAATTTGGAAAATAATTGAAATAAGTAATAAATAAATATATAATTATATAAATTACATATTTAGGGGGATTAAAGATGGATAATCAATTAAAGATGTTTAAATTACTTACAGAAGCAAAAGGAGTACCGGGAAATGAGAAAGATGTGAGAGATTTAATGAAAAATTATATAAATGAATATGCAGATGAAATATATACAGATAGACTAGGTAGCCTTATATGCAAAAAAATAGGTAATGAAAATGGACCTAAAATAATGATATCTGGACATATGGATGAAATAGGATTTTTAGTAACTAACATAGATGAAAAAGGATTTATAACTTTTCAAACACTAGGTGGATGGAATGGAAAAGTAATGTTAAGTCAAAGAGTTACAATAACTACTTCTAAAGGTGATGAATACATAGGAATAATAAGTGGTAAGCCAAGCAAGGAAGCTAGTGAATCTATAGATAAAGACAATATGTTTATAGATATAGGTGTTAGTTCAAAAGAAGAAGTTGAAGATTTAGGTATAAGACAAGGTGATATGATTACTCCATACTTTGAATTTTCTAAAATGGCTAATCCAAAATATTTGGTTGCTAAGGCTTGGGATGATAGAGTAGGTTGTGCTCTGTGTATAGATATTTTAAAAGCATTAAAAGAGCAAAAACATGATAATATTGTATATGCAGTAGGTACAGTGCAAGAAGAAGTTGGATGTAGAGGAGCAAAAACTGCATCTAATGTAGTTAATCCGGATATAGGGTTTTCATTAGATGTTAGTATAGCTAATGACACGCCTGGTAGTAATACTCGATTAGGAGATGGAAAGCTTGGAGATGGGCCACAAATACATATATTTGATGGAGGACTAGTAGGTCATGTAGGCCTTAAAAATTATTTAGTTAATTTAGCAAAAGATCTTGAAATACCTTATCAGATAAATGCTCTTCCATTTGGAGGTACAGATGCAAGTCAAATGCATGTAGCACATAATGGAGCTCCTTGTATAAGTATTGGAATACCTACAAGATATATACATTCACATGCTAGTATAATACATAAGGATGATTATGATAATACAGTAAAACTTATAAGTGAATTCATAAAAAAATTAAATAGTGATGAGTATGTCTCTATACTAGATATTTAGCCAATATAAAAATATACCACCCTATTTAAGGATGGTATATTTTTATATGCTATTCTATTTTATATACGCATTGTATTGAAGCTTTATTAAATCCATATAATTCAATGAGTTTTTCATGTACTATAAAAATATCTTTTCCATATTCGTTAACTATGATATCACATGTTTTTTTAAAGTCTTCACATGTTATAGATGAGTCATTAATAGTTAATTTGTAACCTAAGTCTTTTTGTAAAACTACATATACATTAGATGCCATTTAAACACCTCCGAACATTTATCTAACTATAATAAACTTATT
Source organism: Paraclostridium sp. (assembly GCF_051657365.1). Classification (NCBI taxonomy): domain Bacteria; kingdom Bacillati; phylum Bacillota; class Clostridia; order Peptostreptococcales; family Peptostreptococcaceae; genus Paraclostridium; species Paraclostridium sp. The sequence goes on along the minus strand of NZ_JBOFKN010000073.1, from coordinate 14,011 downwards.
CTTGCAATTAAATTTATGATAATCAAAATTAAATTATGCAAATAAATTATTTAAGTAAACTTTAATTTATATGATTTCTTCTATTTATAAGAAAATTAACTAGAAATCCCATAATTATAACTGCAGGAACATTTATTATAAACCGTAAAAGTGTAAATTCATATCCAAGTGAACTAATTTCAAATAATAAAGTAGACAGCTTAGTTACACACCAAGCATTTAAAAATATTATTATATTAGATAACTTAACCCCTTTTCGACTTAATACTTCAACAAATGGAAAAGCTGCATACATAGGACCAGCTGCAAAAAATGCAATTAAAAATGATAATGCTATTCCTATAATTCCAGAATTACAGCCCATATATTTTATAAAATATTCACGAGGTATCCATATATCTAAAAGAGATAAAATTACCATTACAGCAGGTAATATAGATAACATTTGAAAAATATTTGATAGAGCATTATTTAATATAGTACAACCGAATTCAGGATATTTAATCCATATTAGTATACAAAATAAAAAGCTTATTAAAAAGTACTTATATCTCGCTACTATAATTTTCATTAACCCAAAATACCTCCTATAATAATAGCTACTATAAATGAAAATATAAATGCTAGTAAATTTCGATAAAAAGCACATTTTTTACCTAAAAATTTAGATTCTAAAGGGAAAGTTAAGATACCAACCATAGTTGAAGTTGATATAAAAGCTGCTACTTGAGCATATCCAGTTCCATTTTTTAATAATATATCACCTGTAGAAAATGCAATAAAGGTAGGCATTGTCGTAATAGATCCTAATATAGATGAAATAGTTATTCCTTTCAAATAGGAACTTGGACCAATAAGATTAGATACAGAAGTTGGATTTAATATAGATAAAACTATGCTTATAGATATTACTATAAATAAAAACTGAGGCATTATTCTTTCTAATGATGTAAGTCCATTCATAAAAGCCTTCTTTGTTTTAACTTTATCCTTTGAAAAAGAAATAATAAGTAAAGCTATGCAAATTCCATACAAAATAAAAGATATCATAAAAGTTCCCCCTTATTATGCTTAGATATAATATGAAATTTGTAAAATATTAGTGATATATTTTATTGCTTAAAATTTTAAAAATGGTAATAACTAATACAAACAAAGGTTTTATCTTAAGGAGGTATTAGCATTTGATATGGAAAAGCAAAGAAAATTAGTAATACCACATACATTTACAATAATATTTTTACTTATAGTATTTATGGCTATATTAACTTGGATAGTTCCAAGTGGTGAGTTTAAACGAAAAGAAGTAGATAATAGGTTAGTTGTTGTTCCTGGAACTTATCAAACAGTAACTAGATCTCCACAAGGAATAGAAGCTATATTTAAAGCTCCTATAGATGGATTTATAGATGCTGCTGAAATAGTTGGATTTGTTTTATTGGTTGGAGGATCTTTTGGAATAGTTAACAAAACAGGTGCTATTGAAGCAGGTATAAATGAAGTTATAAAGAAGCTTAAGGGAAAAGAAATTATAATAATTCCTATATCTATGATACTATTTGGGTTAGGTGGTACAATTTTTGGTATGTCAGAGGAAACTCTCCCATTTTATATGATATTTATACCTCTTATGTTATCTATTGGATATGATTCTTTAACTGCAATTTCAACTGTATTTTTAGGTGCTGGAGTTGGTACAATAGCATCTACAATAAATCCATTTTCTGTTGGTATAGCTCAAGCTTTAGCTCAAATAGCTCCAGGGTCTGGTATAGGTTTTAGAGTAGTAACTTTTATAGTATTAATGACTATAGCTATTACAATGGTCGTAATGTATGCTAATAAAATTAAAAAACAACCTACAAGGTCAATAGTTTATGAAATTGATTTAAAAACTAAACAACACCTTGAATTAGAATCTTCTAATATGAAAGATTTTACACTTAAAGAAGTTGGAGTGCTAATTATATTTACTATAGGTATGATTACTATGATTTGGGGCGTATTAAATTTAGGTTGGTATATATCTGAAATAGCTATGATATTTATAGCTATAGGTATTTTATCGGGTATAATAGGAGGTATAAGCCAAGAAGATATAGCTATATCTTTTATAGAAGGATCTAAAGATTTAGTTTCTGCAGCACTTGCAATAGCACTTGCTCGTGGAATTGTTATAATAGCTAAAAATGGATTTATAATAGATACTATGCTAAATTCCGCCGCAGGATTCCTTCAGATTTTACCTAAGCCTATATTTGTTAACTTAACATTAATTATAGAAGCTTTACTAGCATTTTTAATACCATCTTCATCCGGATTGGCATCGCTTACAATACCTGTACTAGCTCCATTATCAGACTTAGTTGGAGTTTCAGTTCAATTAATAGTCGTAGCTTATCAATTTGGAGTTGGACTTACAAATTTGATTACTCCTACTTCTGGAATTTTAATGGGTGCACTAGCACTTGCAAATATTCCTTATTCTAAGTGGATAAGATATATATTACCTATATTTTCAATTTTGATATTAGCATGTATGTTAATTTTAACAATCGGACAAATAATTGGATTTAAATAAAAATAGATAGTCATCAATTATTATAATTGATGACTATCTATTTTTATTTGAACCATAAAGTAACAAATATTTTAATATTTAATCGTTTTAAAATTAAATGTTTATTATATTAAGTGATATTGTTTTTAAAATACGAATAAAAAAATTAAAATAGGTTTTTTTGTATTAAAAAATCGAAAAAAGTCAAACGATTTTTACTTAATATGATGATTAACTACTAGAAATACGAACTATATTGTACTAGAATTAATGTTGAGTTTTGATATTGCACAATGATTAAAGGGGATGATGAAAATGAGTTTAAATTGTCAAAACATCAAAGGGTTTAATACAACTAATAAAAAAAGAGGGAGTTTTATTCAATCTGAGGCATTTACCAGGCGCATTACTTTGCTTAGCAACTATCATAGCGTTAATAACTGCTAATAGTCCTTTTAAAAATTTGTATCACTATTTATTTGAAGAAGTTACTGTATTTAATCATTTCAATATTCATATGATTATTAATGATTTTTTTATGGCTATATTCTTTTTAGTAGTTGGATGTGAAATAAAAAGGGAAATTTTATATGGTCACCTTTCAAATATAAAAAAAGCTGCATTTCCAATTCTTGCTGCTTGTGGAGGAGTTATTTTCCCAGCTATAATATTTTTTATATTTAATTTATCAACACCATATTCTTCAGGCGTTGGAATTCCCATATCTACAGATATTGCTTTTGCTGTTGGAGTATTTATGATATTTAAAAATAAATTAAATCCTTCATTAAAGGTATTTTTATTATCATTAGCAGTCGTAGATGATTTACTATCAATACTTATGATAGCGGTTTTATATTCATCTAATTTCAATTATTATGCTTTAGGATTTGCATTATTAATTGTAAGTTTTATAGCGTTATTAAACAAACTAAATAAACATAATTCGGTAATTTTATATTTATTATTAGGTTTGTTTTTATGGGTAGCAATATACTTAAGTGGTATACACGCAACTATAGCTGGAGTTATATTAGCTATGATGCTACCAACTAAAACAAAGTATCAAAATAATAAACATAGTATATCTGAAAAAATAGAACATTACTTTACACCATTATGCAATTTTATTATATTACCGCTATTCGCTTTTTCTAATACAGGTATAAGTCTAGATATAAGCTTTGATATGGTTAATGCTAATAATTTGATGAATGGTATAATTTTAGGACTTGTTCTAGGTAAGCCTATAGGAATTATGATTTTTACATATTTAGCTACAAAGCTTCATATTGCAGAAAAACCAAGAGATGCTAGATGGTCATCAATATTTTTAGTTTCTTTAATAGCAGGTATAGGGTTTACGATGTCTATATTTGTAACAGAAATAGCTTTTGAGGGTAATTTACAAGTTATAAATTTAGCAAAAGTATCTATACTTATAGCTTCTATTATTTCTTGTACCTTAGCTTATATAGGGATAGAAACAATGCCAAATATAGTTAGTATCTATTCCAAATCAATACTTAAAAAATCAAAAAAACTAGCTCTAAACAAATAAATAAAAAGTGGGTATCTTTAACTTTAGATATCCACTTTTTATTTATGTAATTATGTAAAATTAATATAATATATATATATCTTATTGTATAATAGTATTATAAAGACAGATATTGATAATGGAGGACCAATGATTAATGATCTTGTTATAATTAGAGGTGCAGGAGATATAGCATCTGGTGTGATACATAAACTAAATAGATGTGGATTTAACGTTTTAGCCTTAGAAGTTAAAATTCCTTTGTCGATAAGAAGAAAGGTATGTTTTAGTGAAGCAATTTATGAGGATGAAGTATGTATAGAAAATGTTATATGTAAATTTGTAAAAAACAAAGAAGAAATACATGATGCTTTTAAGTTGAAAAAAGCATGTGTTGCAATAGATCCAGAAGGTAGTTTAATAAAAAAGTTAAAACCAAAGGTAGTTATAGACGCAATAATAGCAAAAAAAAATATAGGAACTAATATAGATATGGCTCCTATTACAATAGGTCTTGGTCCTGGGTTTACAGTAGGTAGTGATGTTGATTTTGTAGTAGAAACAATGAGAGGTCATGATTTAGGTAAAGTAATAAATCGAGGATGTGCAATTAAAAATACAGGCATTCCTGGAAGTATAAATGGATTTAGTAAAGAACGAGTTATATACTCAAAACAATCAGGTACTATAAAAAACATTTGTGAGATAGGTGAAATTGTTAAAAAAAATCAGGTTATCGCTATTATAAATCATGGTGATGAAAATACTGAAATATTAGCTACTATGGATGGTCTTTTAAGAGGTATTATACGAGATGGAAGTTTTGTATATGAAAATCTTAAAATTGCTGATATAGATCCTAGAGTTGATGAAGTTAAAAACAGTGATACTATATCAGATAAAGCAAGGTGTATAGCAGGAGGAGTATTAGAAGCTATTTTAATGAATTGGAGTGATATATAAATGCATGAAGATATATTAAAGAAAATATATGAAGAATTAGAATTAGGAAATAGAGTTTGCTTTGTCACACTTACAGAAGTTAAAGGGTCTAGCCCAGGTAAGCAAGGTGCCACTATGGCATTTTTTAAAGATGAAACTATAATGGGAACTATTGGTGGCGGAATGGTTGAACATATTGTTATAAAAAAATGTAGACAATGTTTAGAAAGTGGAAATGATTTAAACTTTGAATATTCTCTAAATGATGAGTCATTAGAAACTACAATGAAATGTGGGGGATATATAAAAGGGTATATAAAAGTATTTAACCCAAAGCCTAAGCTTTTAATTATTGGAGGCGGACATGTAGGACATGCTATATACAATGTATCAAAGAGTTTAGATTTTTACTCTATAGTAGTAGATGACAGAGAAGAATTTGCCAATGAAGAAAGATTTAAAGGTATAGACGAAATTTATTCTGGAAATATAGATGAAATTTTAAAAAATATTAGTTTAAGTGATAATACGTATATAGTTATAGCTACTCGAGGTTATGAAAAAGATATAGAAGCTTTACGATCTATTATAAACTCAGATGTAGCTTATATTGGAATGATCGGAAGTAAGAAAAAGTGGATAAACTTAAAAGAAGAACTTATAGGTGAAGGTATTAGCTTAGATAAATTAAATAATGTATATGCACCTGTAGGTCTTAATATATCCTCTAGCAGTGTTGAAGAGATAGCCTTTGGGATAATGGCTGAAATATTATTAGTTAAAAATAACGGAGAACTTTCCCATAGAAAAGATAAAAGGTAATAATCTTTATTATAAAGAGGTGTTGTAATTATGATAGATAGATATAACAGAGATATAAACAAAATTGCTATATCATTAGGCTCTGATGCGATTTTGAGCAATGAGGATATAAAGTTTGCTGTAAAAAGTTTATGTAATCTAGGCATTAATATTATAGAGTTAGATATTGAAGGTGATGTAGATAGACTAAATATATATGATTTAATTTATTACTTTAAAAGTGAATGTAGAGTAGAAACTATTGGAATAGTAAGTGATGGTTTTGGAATAAAAAACAAAGTTGACAAATTAAAATCTTATGGACTTACAGATATTTCTATACGATTAGAATCTCTAAAACAATATAAATATAAACAGTTAAATCATAATATAAATATAAATGAAGTTTTGGAAACCCTTGAGAAGTGTATAACATCTAATATAAATACTAAAATAATTTGTACGCTCATAAATGATTTTAATGTTGACGAAATGCTTGATTTTATTAATTTAAGTAAATCATTACCAATAGAAGTTTCTTTTGCTGAATTGATTCCAGATGCTAGTTGTATGAAATTTTTTAAACAAGGATATGTAAATATACAAAACATATTAAATAACGCAGATAGTTTGCAAGAAAAAAATTATGTAAACAAAAGATATAGATATTATAAGTTAAGTGATTCTAATGGACTCATAAGTATAGATACACATAATGATTTTAATGTATGCAAAGGATGTAATGAAATTATTTTAGATATAAATGGATATTTAAAGACATGCATCCATGCTAATTCAGGAATTGATATAAAAAATTATATAAATAAGCCTCTTATGTTTAAAGAAGTAGTAAAACAAGCTATATATACAAAAGATAAAAATAATATTGAAGGCGGAGCGCGTTATATTTAAAAAATGCAGCATCTATATAGATGCTGCATTTTTTAAACTATTATTAAATTCTAAAATAGATTTTATCATATCTTCTCGTATACTTTCACTCAAATCAGAAGTTTTTATTTTAGGATTATGTATATGACTATATACTGGATCTAAAAATTCTATTTCTACATTTGTAGATTTTATTTTTCCAATAGGCTCATAGCCACTATAAGTTTCTTTAGAATTTTTTATAACTAAAGGTACAATAGGACATTTAGCTTTGTATGCAATTTTTAACGCTCCACTTTTAAACTCTGATACCAAAGAATGTGGATCTCTGATCCATGTTAAGTCACCTTCAGGAAAGATTGCCATACTGTGGCCATCTTTTATAGTATTAGAAGCCTCTATAATGCTTTTTAAACCTTCTCGGTTGTTATGTCTATTAATATATACACTTTTTATAACAGACGCCCATTTATTAACTATAGGCATGCTTTTCCAAATAGGTTCATCAGCTATAACACAACCTATAGGTCTGTCAACACTAGCAATTAATATATAACTATCTAACATACTAGAATGATTTACAACAAATAGTACTGGTTCTTTTGGTATTTTATCTTTACCTACTATATTAATATTAATATTTACCAACTTTAAAGAATTTCCAGCTTGCTTTTTTAAAAAACTAAATTTATTTTCCATACTAAAATTACTAGGGGATTTGAAAATTTTATTCAATTTAAATATTGATAATATAAAACCTATAATTTGAAAAATAGCAAACTTAATATAATTAAACACCTCTATCCATCTCCCTTTTACACTATATATTCAATATCTTAACATTTAGTTATATACTAGAAAGATTTTATCATAAAATAAAATTTAATAAAAGGGGTATTTTGAGCACAAAAAAGGAACTATCTATTAAAAGATAATTCCTTTTTTAATTTAATTAAATCTTATGCAGCTTCATTTTTTGTCTTGTCATGTCCATGTCTATTATATTTTTTAGTATATACAACTAATAGTAAAATTGCTGCTAATGAATATATAACTGCTGTTATGTAATAAGCCTTTGAGTAGCCTCCAGGTAATTTAAATAAGAATAATTTAGTAAACTGACCTGCTATTATAGAAGTGACTCCACCTGCTACAAATATTAAAGAGTTATACGCAGGTCTTGTATTTTTATCAACAAATTCCATTGGAAGTGAGTTCATTATTGGATTTGCGCAGTTCATAAATCCAGATCTAAAAAATAACCCAGCTCCAACAGCTAAAACCATTGTTCCTCCAAAGACTTTACCATTAGCTATTATTAACATAAATGGTATAGATAAAAGTGCTAAACCTCCAAGAGCTATAACATTACCAAGTTTTTTAACTACCCAAGGTGATATAAATAAGAATATTACCATGGCAAAATATTGATATGATACTAGTTGTGAAGTAGTAGCTCTTGAAATACCCAGTTCATTATTTAAAAATACTGAAAAATAAGGAACAATTAATGAGGCCCCAAATCTTATCATTGCAAAATATACTAACCATAATAAAACATATTTATTTTTAAATATAGACCAATCAAATTTTCTTTTTTCTTGAGTTTCTTCATAGTAATCTGATTTTTTCTCTTTTATAAATAAAAGTGGAATAAGAGAAAGTGCTGCAATTACAACAAACATAAGTAACACATCTCTTTGAGCTAATATAAATTGATGGAGGTGAGAAGATGACATTCCTTTTATATTTTCTGTTAACAAACTAGCACTATCATTTGAAATCCCTAATCTAGAAGCTAATCTAGCAACAGAAAGAGTACCACCAAACCAAGTCGCAATAGTCATTCCAACTACATTAATATACATTGCTCTTGAAAAAACTTTAGTTCTATCTTTTTCCTCAGTATAGGCTGTAAGATACGGAGGAAGAACTACGTCAAATAATGTTACACCAACAAGAATTGCTAGTGTAGCTATTGGATATATAAGGTTTACATTTACATAAGAAATAGATAATAATGCAATTATAATCATTAATGGTCCAGTTATTATAATTTTTTTATATCCCAACTTTGGAACTAATAGTAATATTGCTGCACATACGAAGCTACTAACCCCCATGTATGAAGAGAATGAACTTGCTGTAGAAATATTAACTTGCTGTAAAAAGGTAACTAATACATCAAATGCTACCCCACTCATAAGTCCCATAAAAGCATAGCTGATAATATAAGCCCAACTATTAAAATTAAAACGTTTTAACTCTTGTTGATTCATAAAATAACCTCTCATTTCATAAAATTTTATTATTGAAATCAAAACAGTTAGGAAAATGTTTCCTTATTGTTGGTTTAATTTTACACCGTTTGGAAAATTTTGCAATATAAAATGGAATTAAAAGAAAATAATACAAATTCTGTAAAGTCAAAAAAATAACAATATATTTTATAGGTATTCATTAGAAATGTATTCTGTATATAATAAAATAATTCTGTTAACAAATATTTAAAATGTATGTTTATTTTCATAATTTTTTTATTAAAACAAATATATATTTACTTTATATTTAAAAATGTTTTATATAGAATATTCGTAAGATTCTATATAAAATTAAATATGCAAAACACTATGTAATTTTCAATCTTTTTGCAAGTTAATTTTAATTGTAAAAAATAGGTTAAATTTTCCGTAATCATTATAAAAGCTTGATAAATTAAAGTTATATTTTTAAAAACACCTATCATATTATTAATTAAATAGATTAATTTTAAGTGTTAAATTATACATATAAATATAATTGTAAGTTTAATTAAAAATTGTAAAAATAGAGGTGAATTAAATGGCTAATAAATTTAATAATGTGGAAGAAGATAGGCTTTTCAGAATAAGAATTTTATCCAATGAAGGGGATAAAATAAGTCTTAAATTTCCCGTTGAATTTGTAAAGAGAATGGTTAAAGTAAATGGATTTAATTGGCTAAATTTCAAAAGTGATTTAGTTGATAATGAAAACTTATCTAAAATAGTGATTCATGCACTTGATTCAAACTTGAGTGGCAACATTGCTAATATACAAACTAAAAATAATGATTCAATAAAAATAAGTATAGATTAATATTTTATCTTGAATTAATATATACATTTTCCTATAATATAATGATAGCTTTAAATTATTATCGAAAGGAATTAAATATGAAAAATTTAAAAATCAAGTTAACTAAAGATGATTTTAATTTTAGATTTAAACAGTATGAAGGAACTTATTTTTTCGGCGATGTTGATGAAGAAAAACAAATTGTAAAGTATAAAATAACTAAAGATAATGAAGGATTAGAGTTGAAAGAATTTGGGAATACACATATAAAAGATAACATGTTATATATTCCTCAGATAGAAGCTTATATAGACTTAAGTACTATAAAATAAAAGATATCACCGAATATTAATTTTCGGTGATATTTTTTATTTTATATTTATATAAAGTTTAGACAATATAAGTTAATTAATATGGTAAAATATTGTAAAGAGAAATATTAAAGGTAGGTATGGAGTAATATATGAATAACATTAAATTTTCAATAAAAAAAATTAAGGGGATACCAACAGATCCTAAAGTTTTATATACAAAATCAATTCTTTATATGAAATTAGGTAAAATAGATGATGCTATGGAATTATTGACACAAGCTTCTATAAATAATTATAATAAGGCTCAGTATACTTTAGCTAAACTTTACCAAAGTGAAGACAATATAGAGGAAGCTGAAAAGTGGTTTAAACTAGCTTTTAAAAATGATATAGAAGAAGCTGCTTATGAATTAGGTAACATATATTATAGGCTAAATGCTTATGAATATGCTATTTATTGGTATGAAAAAATAGCAATTTTAGGTCACTTAAATGCTCAAAATAATCTAGGGGTAGTACATTACAAGTTAAGCGACTATAAAAGGTCAATAAAATGGTTAAATGAAGCTTGTGATGGAAAGTTATCTGATGCATTTTATAATTTAGGGGTTTTGTATACAAATTTAAATGATTTAGAAAAAGCATCAGATAGTTATATGCGAGGTGCTATACTAGGGAATGATTATGCAAAGTTTAACTTAGCACTTATACATCAATCAAATGAAAATTATAAAGAGGCTGTATCTTATTATAAACAATTATACAAAATTGGATATGAAAAAGCTTGTTTTAACTTAGGATTATTATTAGAAATAAATGAAGAATTAGATGAAGCTAAAATATATTATAAAAAAGGTGCAGAAAATGGCAATATACATTGTCATTACAGATTAGGTTGTGTATATGATGAACAAGAAAATTATGAGGAAGCGAAAAAGCACTATCAAGAAGCATATGATAAAAAAATTTCTTTAGCAGGATATAAACTAGGTAATATATATAATCGAGATAGCAATCTTGTTGAAGCGAAAATGTATTATCAAGAAGCATCTGAAAATAATATTATACAGGCTACTAACAACTTAGCAGGAATTTTATTTGAAGAAAAAAATTATAAAGAAGCTATAAGTTTATATGAAAAAGCTATTGGCAATGGAGTAAAAGAAGCTATTGAAAATATAGGCGATTTATATATTCAAATAGGTGAAATAGATAAAGCTATAGAATATTATTTAGATATAGATGATTATTTATCAGTTCAAATAAAATTAGCTGCTATATATGTAGATTTACATCAATCAGATAAAGCTATATATTATTATAACAGAGCGGTAAATAATGATGATGTAGAATCATTATATAAACTAGGACTTCTATATGAAAACCTTGAAAATTATAAACAAGCAAGTAATTATTATGAACAAGCAGTTGATAAGGAGCACATAAATGCTAGGATACATCTAGGAAAACTAGCATTTGAGGATGGAAATTATGAGTTAGCAAAAAAAATGTTTGAGGTTCCTGCAAATGAAGATAATATTTATTCGCAACATATGTTAGGAATAATATATAGTATTTATTATAAGGATTATGTAAGTGCTAAATATTGGTATGAAAAACCAAGACTAAACGAGTGTATAGAATCTATATTTAACTTAGGGCAATTAAGTTTAAAGCTAAATGAAGATTCAGAAGCTGAGAAATACTTTAAGGAAGGAGCTAAATTGGGTAATAAAAAATGTGAGTATATGTTAGCTAGTTTATATTACAAAAAAAGTTATGAAACGTATAAACTATTAGCTAATGAAAACTATGATAATAGTGAAGAGGTATTTAACAAATTACCTGAATTAAGTTTGAATTTAGACCAAATTCTAATAGCTCCTTTTCAAATTATAGATAGTGAAATAGATGAGGATGAGTACGTTCCAAAATATATACTTTATATAGATGAAGATTTAAATAGTTTATTTGAGTGTAAATTAAATAATATGATTGTAGATGGAAATATGGAGTTTGATATAGATAATATTACTAAATAGATTTTAAAAATGGATAAAAAAGAAGCCTCGAACAAATGTTCTCGAGGCCTTTTTTATCCATTTTATTTAAAATGACTTAATTATTTAAAAAAATTAGATATAAATTCTGTATGTTCATTAAATATATTAAGTCCAATACAAATAAGTATTATCCCCCCTATAATTTCAGCATAATTTTTAAGTATAGGTCCTATTTGCTTACCGATTAATACTCCTATAAAACATACTAAAAAAGTAATTACAGCTATAGCGCTAACCACAGGTATTATAGAGATATTTAAAAATGCAAAGCTTACACCTACTGCAAGAGCATCAATACTAGTAGCTACAGATAAAACTAATAAATCCTTCATTTTTATGTCATATTCATTTATATCTCTACTTAATTCACATCCATCTAAATCTATTGCAATTTCATCTGCATTATTACCTTTTATAGATTCATAAATCATTTTAATTCCCAAGAATGATAGTAAAATAAGAGCAATCCAATGATCAAAAGATTTTATGTAACTTTCAAAACTAATTCCTAGTGCCCAACCAATTAAAGGCATCCCACCTTGAAATAAACCAAAGAAAAAGGCTATTTTAAAAGCTAACTTTGTACTTATATTTTTTAGGGTCATCCCCTTTGTTATAGATACTGCAAAAGCATCCATCGATAATGCAAATGAAGTAAGTAAAATTGATACTAAACTCATAATGTTATTCCTCCTTAACTTTTTATAATATGCACAAAAAAAACGAGACTTATACACGAATTTTATCGTGTATGAGTCTCGTTATTTAAGATTAGACCAGACTTTAATAAGCCATTATGTTGATCTAATCACACATTTGTGCTAACTACTCCCTCAACAAGAGTAAATAAAGTTTATTCAATTCTTTATAATTTTACCTGAAAAAATAATATATGTCAATTTATAAATTATAATTGGCTTATGTAGTTTAATTTCTCTCTATTAATTATAGTTATCTTACCTCTTTGAGTAGTTATAATATCCTTATTTTTAAAATCCATAAGAATTCTAGTAACTACCTCTCTGCTAGTTCCTAGTTCTTGTGAAATTCGTTCTTGTGTTAGATATAAAAAGTTACTATTATTAATTTTTCTAGAAGCATCTATCAAGTATTTTGATATTCTAACATCCATACGTTCAAAAGCTATTTCTTCCAATAAATTAATAACGTCTATATATTTTTGAAATAGATTATTTACCATATATTTTTGAAAATCCAATGTATTATATATATACTTATTGAAGATATCATTGGGTATAAATACTATTTTAGCAGTGTCTATGACTTCAGCGAATGCAGGAAAAGTTTCGTTTGTTAACATACAAGATATAGACAGGTAACAAGTATCTCCACTAGATAATTTATATAAAGTTACTTCTTTACCTTTATCTGATATTTTATATACTCTTATAATTCCTTTTAATATCAACGAAAATCCGCTACATTGTCCACCTTTACCCATTATTTGATAACTAGATTCAAAATTCTCAACGATTAAATTAGATTTTAAAATATTTTTACCATAATCATCTAAGTTATTAATAAAACTATAAGTATTGCATAATTCATTAAAAATCATCGTATAATTCCCCCTAACATATAATCTTATGTATTAGTCAACATACATTTTAACATAATTTAAAAGTAAAGTATTTAAGTAAATTATTTCTAGATATGCTATATTGCTGTTTTTACGTAAATTTGAATTATTTTATCATAATTTATATTAAAGTAACATTTTAATTGTAATATTAATAATATTTATTAAGATTAATTTTAAAGCTATTAAAAATACTCTTTACTA
>NZ_JBOFKN010000072.1:0-2715 GCF_051657365.1 Paraclostridium sp. | reverse complement strand
TTGATTTTTCTTCACTATTTTTCGTTATTAAATATAAATCTTCATTATATATTGGAACTGAAAATACTATATTATTTAAACTTTTTGTACTTTCAAATACTCCACCTAGTATATCATTGTTGTTTATTTTTTTTATTTTACTTAAATCCTCTATTTTTACTTCTACATTTAAGTTTAAATATTTTTCAAAAAGCTCTAATATTAAATTATTTAAACTAATCATATTAATAACTTCATTTTTATAATTCTTATTATCCAAAATTAATATTAAATTTTTTTTTCTATATTTTTCTAATATTATTTCCTCTTGTTTAGACTTTGGAATATAAGCTTCTTGTGCAAATATTAAACTTGAAATAATAACAAATAAAAATATCCTCATAATTTTTCTCCTCATAATTTTCTAAATAAAAAAGCTACAGTTAATTAACTGTAGCTGGCTACCATTTAACAGGTCCTATAGCTTTGCGTCATAAAGTTTCCTTTATTTTGCCTATTCTTTGAATTCTTTAATCGAAAATCCTTTTATTTTTTTTGCCTCATACATTGCTTTGTCTGCTTTTTCAAAAGCTTTTTCTAAATTTTCTTTATTTGTTTTCATATAATATCCTATACTAAAATAAACATTATATTTTTTTAAAATGTCTGATTCTTTTCCATATTTTAACAATTCTTTTGCTTTATCAATAAAATCTTTTTCTTGATAAAATAGATAAAATTCATCTCCAGAAATTCTAAAAGAATTCTCTTTTGGAAAAACTTTTAATAATATAAGAGCCATTTCTTTTAAAATAGAATCACCTATACTATGACCATAGATATCATTTGCATTTTTAAAATTGTCTAAATCAATCACAATTACAATTCCATTCTCATAATCTTTCTTTTGACATACTTCATTAAACAAATATCTATTTTGCAAATGAGTTAATTGATCATACTTTAAAACCTTTGTTAAATTTTTTTGAAGTAATATTTTTAACAATAATAAAAATATTATTGGAGTTATTATAACTATCCCTAAAAATATTATCATCTCATTCTTTTTTTGCTTTTTTTTGATTATCAATAAATTTTCTTTTTGGTTATTTTCACTTTCCAATCTTGCTTGTACTCTATCTATATCTCCAACCACAGATATAGCTTTATCAAAAATATTTTTTAAAAATACATCTTCTTTTCTAAATGCAAAATTTATAGATATATTTTTTATTTTTGTATCTTTATGTTCCTTTAAACAATTAAAATCACTTAAAGGATATGGTGTTATAATATAACCTACTTCATTATTTGTAATTCCTTTAAATAAATTATATGTTGAAGAATAGGTTATAATATCTTCCTCAGGAAAATAGGAGTTTCCTATATCATGTGATTTTCCATCTTTTAAAACTCCAACTTTATTATTATTACTTTTTTTATGATTCATTAAGTACATTGGAATATAATCAACTTCTTTTGTAAAAATATAATCCTTTTTTCTTTCTGTTGTCTCTGAAAGAGTTAAAAATTTGTATTTCCCATTTTTAAATTCAGATAGAACCGTTGAAAAATCATCTGAAGGATATATTTCTGATATAATTGGGACACCTATTATATCAGATATTTTTTTTATATATGATGGTAAAATTCCAATAAAACTTTTTTTTTCTTTTAAATATATACTTAATGTTATATCATCTTCTAACGCTGTAATTATTTCTTTTTTATTTTCTAAATATATTTTTTCTTCAGTAGTTAATTTTTCTAAAAATCGTTGACGTTGATAATAATTTGGTAAATGATCAATATAATCAACTATTTTTTCTCTATATTTTTCCTTAAGTAAATTATTAACTTTTGGAATTAA
The DNA here is from genome assembly GCF_051657365.1 of Paraclostridium sp. Taxonomy (NCBI): domain Bacteria; kingdom Bacillati; phylum Bacillota; class Clostridia; order Peptostreptococcales; family Peptostreptococcaceae; genus Paraclostridium; species Paraclostridium sp. The sequence continues at coordinate 866 of NZ_JBOFKN010000072.1, read as the reverse complement.
ATAACTATAACTTTTATTAACTCCAATACAAACTGGTCCTAAATATGAAATTAACAATCTATTTTGAGCTTTTATTGCTTCAAATTCAGAATCTAAATATATAGCATTTTCATATTTAGTTATATCTTCAACAGGAATTAAATCTACATGAATTTTATTTTCTTTTATATAATCCTTTAAAAGCTCCAAAGCTAACTTGTCATTTCTTTTATAATAAATAATTTCATTTTCTAAGTCTTTATAACTTTCTAATCTTTTTAATTTAGATGCTATATATAAATTTTCAATAAATAATGGTTCTGACAAAACTATATTATCTAAACTTTTATAATTATTTTTTAAAATTAAATTTACCGCGTCTATTCTTTCCTCTTTTAAACTTTTATAATTTTCATCTCTTGTATTTTTTATTTCTTTAATATTCAATTTTAAATCATTTTTAAAAAGATCTTCTATGTGATCATTTAGAGATTTTTTATTTATTTTTATTTTAACATCTGAATAATTTTGAATGCCTAAATTAAATATTTTATCATCTGCAAATAAACTAACAGAAAACAACAATACAATTATTAAATATTTTGTATTTGATTTCAATTCTAACTCCTTTTAAAATCTACTCAGTTTAAAGTTGAAAAATAATGTATCCATTATATTAATATCTTGTTCTAAAAATTTGGAAAATTTATATTTTTATAATTAAATTTATCTTTTCAAAAAATCATATTGCTCTAATTCATAAAAATCATTAAATATATTGCTACTAGTTATTTTTATAATTGGAATTTCTAGTTTTTTTATATTTAGATTTCCTAAAATTAGTACAAATTTTAAATCTAATTCTTTATTTAAAGCTTCACTTAATT
>NZ_JBOFKN010000071.1:0-2841 GCF_051657365.1 Paraclostridium sp. | reverse complement strand
TCTATAAACTTCTGAAGAGCAGAAACTAAAATTTTTTGAATATAACTTATCCTGTTCTAATATTATAGAATCTTTTTCTTCTATATATAAATCATCTTTATACTCTACAGCCCCTATTATTCTTAGTTCTTTATTTCCTTCATTAATTTTTTTTAAAATAACTTTAGCTAATCGCAATTTTTGATATCTAAATCCTTTATATTTATCTTCCGCTTCTCTAATAATTATGTCTGACAAATTTACTCCTCTCAACTTTAATTCTTATTAATTTTTTATATATTTTATAAATTTCCCTCATAAACAAATTTTATTGCTCTTCCTAATAACTTTACATTTTCTAATTCTCTTCCAGCTATATAAACATCATCGTAATCTGTATTTACACTTTTCAGTATCATTACTTGAGCCTCTTCTTTTATAAGAACTCTTTTTACAAAAGTTTCCTCTCCAACTTTTACAACATATATTTTATTTGCAATATATTCAGTTTGGTGTGGGTCCACTATTACTAACGATCCATCTTGAATCAACGGTTCCATTGAATTTCCTGCTACTTCAATTAAATAACAATCCTGACAGAAATTACCTCTTCTAATTAATCTTGTATATAATGTATCTTCAAAATTAATGTATCCATTTCCTGCTGAAGCTTTAGCCTTTACTGGCATTTCAATAAAATCATCTTCTGTTAATGATTTTCCATTAGGAACAGATTGTTGTTTTTCTTTATTTTCTCTTATTTTTTTCAATTCTTCAGGCATTTTGTCAATCTCTACTAATTCCATTATTCTTTTTTGTTCTAATTGACTTATATTAAATGCCTTAAAAAATTTTTCTAAAAATTTATACGAAGGGCTTCTTCTCCCGTTTATGTAATGTCCTAACAGTCCAAAAGAAACACCAATTTCATCAGCTGCATATTCTAATTTGTATCCTTTTTTTTCTAAAAACTCTTTTAAATAGTTTCCAAATAAATTCATATTGATTTCACTCCTTTTTGACCTGATATAAAGATTATATATTCTTTTGTACATTTTGTAAAAAAATTCTTTACTTTTATTTATACTTTTTGTATAATAATAATATAGAAGTTTTTACTTATTTATTTTTTTATAATTTATTTGTACTTTTTGTATAAAGGAGAGTAGTATGATTATTAAAAATTTAAAAAACGGATTATGGAAATTTAAAATTAATGGAATTATATTGATTGGAACTTATAGCGAATGTTTAGCAAGACTTGAAGTTTATGCAAGGATGTGGGAAATTTAATGAAAGTAATAGCTGAATTAACATTAATTGGATTGATGGTACTTACTGTTGAAGTAATAATAATGAGAATTATGTAGGAGGTAATATGTTAGGAGTAGAGCTTTTAGAATTAGAAACAAACTTATTAATTAAAGATTTAAAACCTTTGAGAAAAGATAATGACATTATATGTGAGTGTGAAGAACATAAGGCCAAATGGATACTTACAGATGAATTTATGAAAGGTTGGCACATGAACTTATGTGATAATTGCTTACTAGAAATGAGAGAAGAATATAAAAAAGAAGGCACAAAATACAATGTGAGCCTTATAAAATAGGCTCACTAACCTTTAGGTTTTAATTACATACTCAATCAAATAAGATATACCCCCGACTATCTTATATAATCCCCCAATGAAAATTGAGTATGTAATTAAGACTTAAAAAACGGAGGTTTTACTCATGAATGAGAAATTAACTGTAAAAGAATTAAAAGAACAATTAAAAACTTTAGGTGCTAAAGGATATAGTAAGTTGAAAAAAGCTGAGCTTATATCTCTTTTAGAAGAACTATCACCAAAACTACATGATTCAGAAGTGTTATTCACTGGAGAATGTAGTGGAGAAGGTGAATGGCTAAATCATAGAAGAATAGGAGCTACTGATGTTTCTATATTAATGGTTGATTATGCTTGGAGAAATGGTTTTATTGATAGACCTGATAATTATAACAGTCCATTACTTATGTATTTAGAAAGAAAAGGACAATACAAAAGAGAATTTAGCTTTGAAAGTATGGTTGCTATGAACTTTGGACATTATGCTGAAGATTTTATAATTAATAATCTTCCAGATCTTTTTAAAAGAGAATTTAACCTTGATGTTCAAGAGGTTAGAAAAGGAAATCAAGTAGTAGCTAATCCTCGATATCCTTTATGGACTTGTACTCCTGATAGTTGGATTAAAATTAATAATGAATGGTATCCAGTTGAATTAAAAACAGGAAATAGTTACCAAGCATATGATTGGTCTAAAGATGAAGTCCCTAATAAATATTATGCACAAGTACAACAACAACTTGCAGTACTGAATAAAACTAAAGGCTTTCTAGTTGGTTTTATAGATAATAGATTTACTAAAGTTTATGAAATAGATGTTGATAGTAAGTTAATTGAAAAAGCTTATGAGTTATCTATAGAGTTTCAAAATTGTTTAGATACAAATATAGAACCTAAATCAAATGGTTGTAAAGCTGAATGTAGTTTCTTTAAAGAAGAGTTTAAAGGCTTTAGCAATAAACTAGAAACTACACCAATAATTGAAATCAATAAATTCCAAGACTACACATCTTTAAAAGATACCTCTAAAGAACTTTCTAAAGAATTGAAAGAAGTTGAACAAGATATGACACCTTTTATAGCTGAAATTCAAAAGAAAATGTTAGAACTGCAAACTGAAGAGTTAATTATAAATAATGAATATATTGCAACTTGGAAAATAGATAAAAGAGGATCTAAAAGATTTAATATCAAAGAATTACCAAAATATGTAGCTTAATTAAGGGAGGATTAAAAAATGGCAAGAGTTA
>NZ_JBOFKN010000070.1:0-57012 GCF_051657365.1 Paraclostridium sp. | reverse complement strand
AATGTGACATTATATTTTCTAGCAACTTATAAACTTATTATAACCATTACTACACTTAAAAATTAATATGAATTAAAAAAAGAAAAATTTACATAATAATACTGTTAACAAAAGTAATAATACAAAAAATAAATAATTATGTATATAAAATGGATTTATTGAGGGAATTTGCTAAGAGGTATTTAAAAGTTGCATATTGAATTTTTAAATATACAAATTTTAGATAAGGAGATGGATAAACATGAATTTATGTAAAAAAATAATAGTTTTAGTATGTTTATCATCTATGCTATTAGGATTCAATCTATCATCAAAAAAAGAAATACCAAATAATTTAGATTTAAACAAAATAGATGAAATTAATAAAGAAGATATAATTGGTACGGATAAAGTTAAAAATGAACAAAGCCAAGTTGTAGTGGAATTAAAAGCTGAGAAACAAAGAATTTTGAAAGTAGCTTATTGCAGAGAAGATATAACTGTAGTTACAGGTATAAATAAGGAAGAAATGAAACAAGTTTTATTAAGTACAAAAGGAGCTAAAACTATGGTACATTTAGCAGATGCATTTGTAGAAGCTGAAAAAAAATATGGAATAAATGCTTTTTTTATGGCTGGGGTCGTTGCATTAGAAAGTGGGTTTGCAACTTCTAGACGTGCTGTTGAGGATAATAATTTAACTGGATATGAAGTATATAAAGATAACTCAGAAGGAAAGTTATTTTCAACTCAAGTAGAATCAATACTTCAAACAGCAAAGCATTTAAGAAAAAATTATTTGACTGAAGGAGCAGTTTATTATAATGGATTATCAGTTGATGCAATTCAGATACAATATTGCCCGGATGAAGGATTAAATAAAAATTGGAATGGAAAAGTAAATGAATTAGCGAATTCTTTTTTTAATACATATAATGATTTATTTAAAAATAATATAGAAATATCACAAAAAAATTAGTGAAAAGAGGCTGAAAACTATTTAGTTAAAGCCTCTTTTTATATATAATCCTTAACTAAGCCATAATACTGGCAAAAATTAAACATGAAATAAGAAGAAAAGAATTGAATTGTAATTGGAGCAGTAAGTAAATAACTATTTTTCTGTAAAAACAATCTATCTCCATATAAAATTGATGTTATGGCAAGTTGAAGATGATTTTTAAATATTTCATACTTGTGTTGTATCTCAACAGGTTGCCAGCCTTTAAGATGAATATAAAAGCATAAATTATATTTATCTTTTCCTACTGAAATCCATTCTCCTAAAATTTCGTCCCTTAAATTAAAATTTACTTTTTTATAGTTATAAAAATTAGATATATCTAAATATAAAATTCTAGTGGCATCATTATGGGTAAGTGTATATTTTCTACCATCTAATTTAGCAAACTTGGTCATTGGAGCTATAAATTCCACGTCTAAATTTTCACTATTGAATTGCATTAAAACACCACCTATATATTAGTAAATAATAAAATATATTCCTAATTGTACAAAAGTATAATAAAAAACTCTTTTTTATATAAAAATAACAAAAGAATATAAATTGTGTTAAGAAAGGATATGCTATGAAACAATTTAAAAAAATAATAACATCAACGATTATAGCTATACTTTTATCAACAAACATATTATTTGCAGAAAATAAAGTAGAAAAACTTATGCCCTCTGCAGATGTAGTATTTGTAAATTTAAATTTAAAGTATCCTATAGTGCAGATGACTTTAAATGATGATACTGATTTTAAAGAAAATGATGTGATTTTATCTGTAATGTCACTAAGTAAAAAAATGGTTTATGATTTATATGATTTAACAGATTTATATAAATCAAAAAATGAAAAGGTACTAGTGAAATTTAAAAGAGATAAAAAAGAATGTTCACAGGTATTTACAGCTAAAGATTTTAGAGGTATATATTTAAGTTTTACTCAGCAGTTTTGTGGAACTATAACGGCAGTTAAGGAAGATGGGACTTTTATAGGATTAAGTCATAATATAGACGGGTCTGAAGTTGCTCAAAGTACCCAGGTTTTTGAAACTTCGTATGTACATTCTGTAAAAGCTAAACTATTTAATAGTGGAGGTTTAAAACCGCATATGAAAGAAAGTGAAGATGGAAAATTAAATTATTTAGGGGATATAGATAGGTATAGTGAATATGGAGTAAAAGGAAAGTTAAAACAAAATAAATTTGATGAAAGTAAAGCTATAGAAATTGCTAAACCTAAAAAAGGAACTGCTTATATATACTGTAAATCACCAATTACTAATGAAAAAAAACTACATGAAATAGAAATAACAAAAATTTATGAAGATGGAGCTAAAATAAAAGTAAAGGATGAAGAACTTAAGGAGTATAGAGGTGGAGTAATTGGAGGGATGAGTGGATCTCCAATTATACAAAACAATAAATTAGTTGGAGGAATAAGATCTAGTTATATACACAATCATAAAATAGGATTTATATCGAGTATAGATTATATGTTAAATCCAGATGGAGCTTATAATTAAAGAGAAAATTAGGAGTATAAAAAATATAAGTTATTTATATATATTTATATTGTTTTTCTATTATTATTTACAAGTATAAATATGTTAGATGAAAATAACTTGAAAATCCTACAGGTAAAACTGTAGGATGAATTTCCTCTAACAAATATACTCATATAATGTCGAAATATCTAGTAAATCTAATTATAAATGAAGAGGGCTTAGATAAAATTAATAAATAAAGGATAATGATATATATTATTTGGATAAAGTGTTGAAATATGGAAAAATACATCGTATAATTAAGGAAAATGTTAAATTAAATTTAAAAAAATAGGAGGATACGGTATGTTAAAATTTTTACAACGTATAGGTAAGTCCTTAATGCTACCTATAGCAACTCTTCCGATTGCTGGGATAATGTTAAGACTTGGACAACCAGATGTAATCAATGCACTTGGTGGTATACCGTTCATGCAAACGATATTACCGTTTTTTGGAGCTGCAGGGTCAGCTTTATTTGATAACTTGGCATTACTGTTTGCATTAGGAGTTGCAGTCGGTTTTTCAGATGACCAAAATGGGGCATCGGCATTAGCTGGGGTTATATCTTACTTCACTTTAACTAATGTTACAAAGCAATATTGGACTATGAATCTTGATGCAGATATAGTATCAACTTTAAATATATCATTTTTAGGTGGTATATTAGCAGGTTTAATAGGAGGGCTTTGTTATAATAAATTTAGAAAAGTGAAGCTTCCAGAATACCTAGCATTCTTTGGAGGTAGACGACTTGTTCCTATAATGGCAGGTCTTATATCTGTTTTAATAGCAATTCCTTTAGGAATGGTTTGGCCAACTGTACAAGGTGCTTTAACTGATTTTTCAATATCAGTTGCAGGATTAGGAGCTGTAGGGGCTGCAATGTTTGGTTTATTTAATAGATTATTAATTCCTGTAGGACTTCATCATGTTTTAAATTCATTTTTCTGGTTTCAATTAGGTAGTTATAATGGGAAAAGTGGAGATATTGCTAGATTTTTAGCAGGAGATCCAACGGCGGGTCATTTTATGGCTGGATTTTTCCCAATAATGATGTTTGGGTTGCCAGCAATAGCACTTGCTATTTATTTTGCAGCTAAGAAAGAAAAAAGAAAGGCTGTCGGAGGTATGCTTTTATCACTGGCACTTACTTCTTTCTTAACCGGTGTTACAGAGCCAATAGAGTTTTTATTTATATTCTTATCACCTATGTTATTAGTTGCACATGCATTACTTACATCCTTATCATTTTTTATAGTTGATAGTTTAGGAATATTGCATGGATTTACGTTCTCAGCAGGTGCTATAGACTATTTACTAAACTTTGGGCTAGCGACTAAACCAGCAACTTTATTGCTAGTAGGATTAGGAATGGGAGCATTATACTTTGTTGTATTCTATTTATTAATAGTTAAATTAAACTTACCAACTCCTGGTAGAGAAGAAGATTGCGATGAATTTGATCAAGATGGAGCTGAAACTACAATAGGTAGTGATGAGGAGCTTGCTAAAAAATATATAGAGTATTTAGGTGGATCTGAAAATATAACTAAAGTAGACAACTGTGCAACTCGTTTAAGATTAGAATTAGTAGATACAGATAAGATGAACGATAAAGGATTAAAAGCTATAGGAGCAAAAGGTATTGTTAAATTAAATAAAACTAGTGCTCAAGTTATAGTTGGGACAACTGTAGAATTTGTTGCAGATGGAATGAAAAGTGTACTTAAATAATTTAAAAGAGTGTCAATTGACACTCTTTTTTATTTTTAGTAGTACTCATTAAAATCACAATCTATACTAAATTCATTAGGACTTAATAAGCCTCCAAAAGATATATAGATGTTATTTATTTGATCTGCTAATCTTTTATTTATAATTATATTATATCCATCTTGTTCAAATAATTGATCGTCTTCTCTTAACTCATCCAGAGTTATATGCACTCTAGCATCACATCAAAGACTTATAGTCCTTACGAATACTCTTATATATCGCAGTTCTTGTGAAATGTTTAATAGTTTATCAAGTTCTGCTTTAGCAGAGTTATAAATTTTTATATTCATGTCAAATCTCCTTAGTCAAATTTATATCATTATATAATAATAATTTAAAAATGTAAATTTAATAAGGATTGTAAAATTAAGATAATGTATTGTTTAAGCAGTCATCACATACAAATCCTTCATGAGGAAAATAATTACTTTCATTATGTGGATAAGGATTAAGGCAACGACAGCATGTACTATGATAATACTTAGGAACGGTGTAGACTTCTATACCAGGAATGGAATTAAAAGTATCTAAAGTTTTAGATGCAGTGAAATAATCCTCGTATATAGATTTAGCTTCCTCAATAGCTTTTCTTTTTAAATAACTATCATTCATAAAAATACCTCCTAAATAAATTTATATATTTAGTATTCCTATAAATTTAAATATGTATTAAGTAAAATATGGTAGTTAATAGAAATATAATCAATATTATTATATAATAGTAGGTAGACAAATTTAAGAGGTATTAATATGAAAAAAGTAATTAAAATATCTGTGAGAAATCTTGTAGAATTTATAATAAGATGTGGAAGTATAGATAATACAAAAACTGGATCTATAAAGCCTATAGAAGGTACGAGAGCGCATCAGATGATACAAAGGTCATATGATGATAACTATGAGGCAGAGTTTTATTTAAAATATGAATTTGAATATAAAAATACTACAATAAAAATTGAAGGAAGAGCGGATGGAATATTTAAAGAAAATAATAAAGTTATAATTGATGAAATAAAAACTACTTTAAAAAATGTATATGATTATAACGAAAATACAAATATTCTTCATATGGCTCAAGCTAAGTGCTATGCATACATATATTGTGTATTAAACGATTTAACTGATATAGATATACAACTTACATATTATAATATTGAAACTATGGAAATAAATAAGATAAGAACAAGTTATAGTATAAAAGAGTTAGAACAAGATTTTTTATATTTAGTAAATGAATATAAATTATGGATAGATATACAGAATAAACATTTAATAAAAAGAAATGAATCAATTAAAGATTTAAAATTTCCATTTGAAACCTATAGAAATGGGCAAAGGGAATTTGCAGTATATGTATATAAAAGCATAGTAGAGGGAAAACGATGTTTTGCTCAAGCGCCTACTGGTACTGGAAAAACAATATCTACATTATTTCCAACTATAAAAGCTATGGGAGAAAATTATACATCTAAAATATTTTACTTAACTGCAAAGAGTATAACTCGAGAGGTCTGTGAAAAAAGTATATTATTAATGAAAAATAAAAAGTTACATTTAAAATATGTAACTATATATGCTAAAGATAAGGTGTGTAAAAAAGAAAAAACTAATTGTAATCCAGTATATTGTGAATATGCAAATGGGTATTTTGATAGGATAAATAATGCATTAAAAGAAATACTTGAAAATGAAAATGACTATTCAAAAAATAATATTGATTTTTTTAGTGAAAAGTATAAATTATGTCCATTTGAACTATCACTTGACTTGACTTCATTTGCAGATGTAATAATATGCGATTATAATTACGTATTTGACCCTAAGGTATATCTAAAAAGAGTTTTCGATACTAAAAAAGAAGACTATACATTTCTAATAGATGAAGCACATAATCTAGTAGATCGAAGTAGAGAGATGTATTCAAAATCTTTAAGTAAATCTCAATTTGATAATATAAGTAAGTTAACAAATGGAAAAAATAAAAAGCTTAACTACTCAATAAATAAAATAAAATCGTATTTTAAAGAATTAGATGAAGAATTAATAATCTATAAGGATATTAAGCTAATTAATCACATAGAAAATAAGCACTTAGATGAGGAGTTTAATTTACTATTAAAAACACTAACTCAAAAAATAGATGAGTATTTAGAGGATAATAAAGATGAAAATGAAGAACTTATAAATTTATACTTTGATATAAATTCTTTTTTAGGAATTGGTGATTACTATAATGAAAATTTTGTAACTATTTATGAAAAAAATGGAAATGATGTAAAAATAAAAATTTTTTGTATAAATCCTTCAGATGTAATTGATGAGCGAATGAAAAAAGCTAAAACAACAGTTATTTTCTCAGCAACACTAATCCCTAAAAATTATTTTTACAGTATGTATAAAGGCAATGAAAAAGACTATTTTATAAGTTTAGAGTCTCCATTTGAAAGTAACAAAAGGGAGTTAATATTTGCAAATAATATAAATACCACTTATAATAGACGATATGAAACTTGTGATGAGATAGTAAACTATATTAAAGAATGCGTGGAAAGTAAGGTTGGAAACTATATGGTATTTTTTCCTTCATATAATTATATGGAGTTAGTATATGAGAAATTAAAGGAAAAATATGAACATATAAATATACAAGTTCAAGCAAAAGACATGAGTGAAACAAGCAAAGAAAATTTCTTGGAAAAATTTAAAAAATCTACTGATAGCACTCATGTAGGTTTTTGTGTATTAGGAAGTCACTTCTCAGAAGGAATAGACCTTACTAATGACAAGTTAATAGGAGTTATAGTAGTAGGTGTTGGAATGCCTCAAATAGGAGTTGAGAGAAATCTTATAAAAAAATATTTCGATAATAGTAAATATCATAATGGATTTGATTATGCATATACTTATCCGGGTATGATAAAAGTACTTCAAGCTGCTGGAAGATGTATAAGAACTAATTATGATAAAGGAATTATAATGCTTATTGATAGCAGATATTCTCAAAGTAGATATCAAAGATTATTCCCAAAAGAGTGGTATCCTAACAAAATTGCTCGAAAGAGTAGTGATGTAAGTGCTATATGTGAAAAATTTTGGGAGAATATGAAGGAAATTTAAGCTGTATATGTAATATAATAAATATAAATTTATATTACATGGTTGAAAATCCATATCAAAACTTAAGATTGGGGGCAATAACAATAATATGAGTGACAAAAAAGGAAAGAAAAGTAGCCTTATAAAAAAAATAGCAATAGGTTTTTTAGTATTATTTGGATGTGGGGTAGCAGCTGGAAGTTTATTTGTTATGGCTATATTACTAAATACTCCAGATATAGATCCGCATAAAATGGTACTTGCTGAAAATTCTATTATATATGACTCAAATGATAAAATAACAGAAAAAACACAAGGTCCAGAGTCAAGATACATAGTCAAGGATATGAATGAAATACCAGATAACATGAAAAATGCGGTGCTTGCTATAGAAGACCATACTTTCTACGAGCATCATGGTATAAATATAAAAAGGACTATAGGTGCATTTGCAGAAAATATAAAAGCAGGATTTAAAAAGCAAGGTGCGAGTACAATTACACAACAATTAGCTAAAAATGTATATTTAACTAATGAAAAAACTTATAAAAGAAAAATAAAAGAACTTTATTATTCTCTTAAACTAGAAAAAGAACTAAGCAAAGATGAAATTTTATTAGCATATTTGAACACACTGTCTTTAGGACAAGGAACTAGAGGAGTAAAGGCAGCAGCAGCTAAATATTTCGATAAGAATGTATCAGAATTAGATTTAGCTGAATGTGCTCTTTTAGCGGGAATAACTAAATATCCTAGTAAATATGCAGCATATAAAACATCACAGTTAACATTAAATGATGATATTGAAAACGCACAAATATTAGTATATGCACAAGATTATGTGCCAACTGATGATGATCTTGAAATGTATAAAATATTACGTGAAGATGGCAAAATTGATGATCTTACGTATGATGCATTAAAAAAGGGTAGAAAAGTAGTATATCAAGCTACATTTAATGAAGAGTCTAAAAAAAGACAAGAAGTTGTACTATCTAGAATGTTAGAACTTGGATATATAACAAAGAGCCAATATGATGAAGCTATAAATGAAAAAATTAAAATAAAGCTAGGTGATAAGGTAGAGAATAAAAATTCTTCATACTTTAATACTTTAGTCAAAAAAGATGTAATAGAGGCTTTAGTAAAAGAAGGATATACTAAAGATGAAGCTGAAGATATGCTATATAATGGTGGACTTAGAATTTATTCGACTATAGATTCTAATGCACAAGATGTAGTTGAGAAGGAATATGAAAATGATTCGAATTTCCCAGGTACATATAGGGATGAACATGGAAACTTACAACCTCAATCAGCTATGGTTATTATGGATAATAATAATGGGCAAATTAAAGCTATGATAGGTGGACGAGGTATCGGTGGAGATAGTTTATATAATAGAGCTATAAACCCAAGACAACCGGGATCATCTATAAAGCCATTGGCAGTATACTTACCTTTAATGGAAAGAGTAGGAATGACTCCAACATCTCTAATGAATGATGAGCCTATAAAAAAAATAAATGGTAAAGATTGGCCTAGAAATGCAGGTGGGTCATATCATGGAAAAGTAGGTATGAGTGAAGCACTTAAACACTCATATAATGCAGCTGTAGTTCAAGGTGCGGCAATGTTAGGAAAGAATGAAGCCGAGTCAATGAAAATAGTTCAACAATCATTAAAAGATGTAGGGATATCAACAGCAGAAGAAGCTAAATATTATCCAGCAGTACTTGGAGGTATGGATACAGGAATTTCTCCATTAGAAATGACAGCAGCATATGCAACTATTGCGAATGGAGGGGTTTATGTAGAACCTATAACATTTACTAAAATTGAATTATCAGATGGAAGTTTGCTTCTTGAGAATAAGCCAGAAAAGAAAAGAGTGTATTCAGAAAATACTGCATATTATATGGCTAAAATGTTAGAGGGTGCAGTTAATTCTGGAACAGGTAAAAGTGCTAGAATGTCTAATATGGCAGTAGCTGGTAAGACAGGTACTACTAATAATAATAGAGATGCATGGTTCTGTGGATTTACACCATATTATACAGCTTCAGTTTGGATAGGTAATGATAGAACTGATTCTTTATCAAAGGGAAGTCAAATAGCTTCATCTCTTTGGAAAGATATCATGAATCCTGTTCATAGCGGATTAGAAAGTAGAGAATTTAATAAAGTAGGACCATTTGCTAATGTAGATGTTAATTATAGGGAAGGCATGAGTTCAGCACCTAAACCAACTGAACAAGAACAACCAGTTGAAGAAGAACAACCAGCTGAACCTGAGGTACCGGTAGATCCAAATCAGCCAGTAGATCCTAATCAACCAGTAGATCCAAATCAACCGGTAACACCACCAGTGACACCACCAGTGGAGCCACAGCCACCAGTAACACCACCGGTGACACCACCAGTAGAACCACAACCACCAGTAACACCACCAGTACAACCAGATCAACCGCCAGCTCCAGCAGCTAATACAACTGCCAATAAGCCAGCGGCATAAATATAATATAAAACAAAAAAGATATAGGATTTAAACCCTATATCTTTTTTGTTTTAATATTGTTAAATTTTGAATATAACTAGCATCATATAGGCTACATAGGCTATTATTAAAATAATTCCTTCTGACTTATTAATATCTTTTTTTCTAAGTGCAAATACATATGCAATGATAGTTACGAATATCATTATAACTATATCTAAAAATAAACTAGGATCTACAGGCATAGGAGATATCAAAGCTGATACACCAAGTATAAACAAAATATTGAATATATTAGATCCTATGACATTACCGATAGCTATATCACTCTCCCCTTTACTAGCGGCTACAACTGATGTTACGAATTCAGGAAGTGATGTTCCTATAGAGACTATTGTTAGACCAATCATTTTTTCGCTTACTCCAAAGTTAAGAGCTATATTAGAGGCACAATCAACAACTAATTTGCCTCCAATTACAATACCTATAATACCTATTAAAGACATAAGGATAGCTTTAGGTAAAGGTATAGAATAAGAAGCAGTAATTTCTTTTGAGGAAGTAATGCTAGTCTCTTGGTTTAAAATTTTATTTCTAGAGTTAAATGCTATTTCTAACAGATAGTACATAAATATACCAAATAACATTAAAAATACTAATCCATCTCCATTTGATAATATTGAATTTTGTGTTTGTTGAAATAATAAATCATCACTTAAAACTAACAATAAAACTGATGCTAATATAAGAAAAGGGAATTCTTTTATAAGTATAGATTTTTTAACAGATAATGGAGCTATGAAAGCTGACATACCAACTACACATAATAGGTTGAAAATATTAGATCCGATTACATTTCCAAGTGCAATTCCGTTTTGACCTTGGATAGAAGCAGTTATACTAACGGCAGCTTCAGGAGCGCTGGTTCCAAATGCAACAATTGTAAGCCCTATAATTAATGGAGGGATTTTAAGTAATGTAGCAATACTTGAAGATCCATCGACAAAGTATTCGGCACCCTTAACTAATAATAAAAAACCAAGTAATAAAAGCAAATAAACCATACAAACATCTCCTTTAAAATGATATAAATGTAAATAAAAAAGACCTTCTAAATAAATAGAAAAATTTCTACTCATTTAGAAGGTCTTGCTAACAAGAATAAACTCGCTAATTAACCGAGTGATATTCACTGATATGACGATTAATTAACACCTAAGTGTAAGCTACTCCCCTTCTAGGGACTTTAGTTTTATAATTTAATTATATGCAAATTTTGAAAAAAGTCAACTGATTTACAGTAATTTATTTCTAGACATTATAAATGTAAGAATGAGACACATAATACATGTTATTAGTATGACTAACCAAAACCCATTTAAATCATTTGAAAAAGGTAATCCAGGAACATTCATACCAAAGAATCCAGACACAATAGTTGGAATCGACATTATAAGTGTTATGGAAGTTAAAAATTGCATAACCGTATTTTGGTTATTACTAACTATAGCACTAAATGCATCCATTATTCTGCTTAAAATATCACCATAGATAGTAGCCATTTCAAGTGCTTGTTTATTTTCGATTATAACATCTTCAAGTAAGTCTTCATCTTCTGAATATTTTTTTATAGATTCAGTTCGAAGCATTTTATTAAGAACTAATTCGTTGGCTTTTAAGGATGTAGAAAAATATATAAGTGATTTTTCAAGTTCTAAAAGCTGTACTAATTCTTTGTTTTTCATAGATTTATAAATTTCTTTCTCTATGGCTATTGTCATTTTATTTATTCTTCTAAGATAATGTAAATAATAACTTGCATTTTTATAAAGTATTTGAAGAATAAATCTAGTTTTTTTATAAGTGAAAAAATTTTTAACATGTCCTACTATAAAATCGTTTAGTATTTTTGTTTGACCCGTACAAATAGTAACTATAGTATTATCTAAAAGAATTATACCTAACGGGATAGTAGAATAATGAGCAGATGAAGCATCACTTTCATCTACTGGAATATCTATAAGTATTAATATATGATTATCTTCTATATCAATTCTTGAACGTTCTTCCTCATCAAGGGCTGCTTTAATACTTTCTATGTCTATGTTAAATTTAGCAGAAATATCAAGTATTTCAGATGTAGTAGGTTCTACTAAATTAACCCAACAGCCATTTTCAAATGATTTTAATTTTTCTAATTTAGAGTCAATAGTTTTGTAGTATCTTATCATTTGATCACTCCTTTATTCAGTTTTAAAAGCAATCACTTAGGTATTATCTGCATAATTGCTTAAACATATAATGGAATAAAGGAATTTAAGCAGTTATCAAATTGTACTAAGTGATTTAATAAACAAACATATCCGCAATGGAATATTGTCCATTTTTAATATCACTCCTTTTAATTATAGTTAGTAAAAAAGACCGCATAGGCATCACTGCTTAAGAGGTCATGTACTTAAATAATACCATAAACTAAATATCAATACAATAAAATACTATATTAAATTTATAAAATACTAAATAAATTTAAGTTGAAAATATGAACATATTTAAGGTTGTTTTTAGTATATAATTTATATATAGAAAACTTAGGGGGATGAATATGAAATATAGAAAATTTGGTAAGACTAATGAAGAGTTATCGATATTGGGATTTGGATGTATGAGATTTCCTCAATTAGATGGGAAAATCGATGTATCAAAAGCTACAAAAATGGTTAGATATGCAATAGATAATGGAGTTAATTATATAGATACTGCATATCCATATCATGATGGGGAAAGTGAAATAGTCGTTGGAAGAATTTTAAAAGAAGGATATAGAGAGAAAGTTAATTTAGCAACTAAATTACCTTCTTGGAATATAAATTCAAGAGAAGATATGGATAAATATTTAGACGAACAATTAGAAAAGCTCCAAACTCAGTACATTGATTTTTATTTGGTGCATGCTTTAGATGAAAAATTATGGAATAATTTAATTGAAAATAAACTATTAGATTTTTTAGATGATATAAGAAAAAGCAAAAAAGTTAAATATGTAGGATTTTCATTTCATGATAAATATGAAGTTTTTGAAAAAATAGTTGATTCCTATGATTGGGACTTTACTCAGATACAATATAATTATATAGATGAAAAATATCAAGCAGGAACTAGAGGACTTGAGTATGCATACAAAAAAGGGTTAGGGGTAGTAATAATGGAGCCTCTTAGAGGTGGAAAATTAGTAACAAATATATCAAAAGATAGTATGAGTGCAATAGAGAATTTCAAATTAAAAAAAACACCTTCTGAGTGGGCATTTAAATTTTTATATAATAAAGAAGAGGTTGGTGTTGTCCTTAGTGGAATGTCTAGTATAGAACAAGTTATTGAGAATATAAAAACTTGTGATAAAGAAGGAACTGTTAATTCAATGACAGAAGATGAAAGTGAAGTGCTAAAAAGTTTAAGAGATAATTTCAAATCTAAAATAAAAGTAAATTGTACATCATGTAAATATTGCTTGCCATGTCCAATGGGAGTAGATATTCCAAATTGTTTTGAAGCTCTTAATAATGCTAGTATGTTTGATGATATAGAATATGTTAAAAATAATATGTATAAATATATAATGAATAAAAAAAGTGATGCTTCTAAATGTATAGAGTGCGGAAAATGTGAAAAAGTTTGCCCTCAACATATAAATATAATAAAACAATTAAAAGAAGTCAAAAAAGTATTTAAATAAGTTATAAGGTTGAAAAAAATATTTTAATTTGGTAATATATATAATACATTAAAACTTAAAAAGGACAGTTCGAAAGCCTCCTGTCTTTAAATAAAACTATGGTTAAGTCTTAAAATATAATATTTTATATTACTATGACAGTAAAACCGTAGATTTTTTCTGCGGTTTTTTATAATTTTAGGACTTATAAGGAGAAAATAAATGAGTAAAAGTACAAAAAAATTAGTAACAACAGCATTAGTTGCAGCTATATACGCAGTATTGACATTAGTTTTAGGTGCTATAAGCTATGGGCCTATACAATTTAGGATAGCCGAACTTATGGTATTGCTTCCATTTATAAAGAAAGATTATATATGGGGTCTTACTATAGGTTGTTTTTTAGCCAATATAATAGGTCCGTACGGGGTACCTGATATAGTATTTGGAACAATAGCTACATTCTTAAGTGTATATGCAGTATACTTAACTAGTAAAATAATGAAAGGCAAAAAATATGCATTATTAGTAGCATCTATATGGCCAACGCTTATAAATGCAATTGTAATAGGATTTATGTTAAATATTTTCTTTGGATTACCACTTGTATTATCTATGTTGCAAGTTGGATTTGGTCAATTTGTAGTTATAACTATATTGGGGGTTCCATTATATAAATCGTTAAAAAGTAAATATTTTAAAATACTAGAAAATACATTTTAATAGAGGTTAGAAAGGAAATATTATGTTTGTCGAAGTTTTAATAGGCTCAACCATAGTTTTAGGAACAGTGTTGTTTTATAAAAATGAAACTGGAAAATTAGAAATAACAAGACACGAAATTCAAAATACCAAAATACCTAAAGAATTTAATGGATTTAAAATAGTTCAAGTTAGTGATTTACACAATAAAAGTTTTGGTAAAAACAATGAAAAATTATTAAGACTTATAGAAAGCGAAAATCCAGATATTGTAGTTGTAACAGGTGATTTAGTTGAAGGTGATAATAAAAACTTTCATATTGCTTTAAATTTAATAGATGAATTAGTTAAAAAATATGAAGTTTATCATATAATAGGAAATCATGAACAGAAATCTCTAATAAAAAAATATAAAAAAGAATATGAAACTTATTTTAAAAACTTATATAATAAATCTATTAAAAATTTAAATAATGATAAACTTTGTTTAAATAGAGGTAATTCTAGTATAAATATATATGGACTTATAGTTCCATTAAATTATTATCCATATTTTTTCAAAAACTATAAAAATAGAAAAAATAGATTGGAAGATAAATTTATACACCAATCTTTGGGAATGATAAATAAAGAAGAATATAACATTATGCTTGCACATACTCCATTTTTCTTTGAAGATTATGAGGAATATGGTGTTGATTTAGTTTTATCAGGGCATGTTCATGGAGGGATAATAAGACTTCCGGGAGTAGGAGGAATTCTTTCTCCAAATAGAGAGTTCTTCCCTAAATATGATTTTGGGAAATATGAAAAAAACGATACTACAATGCTTTTAAGTAAAGGATTAGGTGGATCTAAAGTTTTGATACGACTTAATTGTAAACCGGAGATAGTTAGTATAACGTTGAAAAATGGTTAACTTCATTATAGTTTATATAATGAAGTTTTTTATATAGAAAAAAACTATGCATAAATTGTAAAATATAGAAAAAATCTATACATTGAATTGTATAAATTTGATATAATTGATTATGAAATTGAGAAAATTGCAAAAAAACAAAAGACAGTAAAGGGGTAAAAAAATGAAAAAAAATAAAAAAATTAAAGCTGTAGTTTTGGGTTTATTATTAACATTTTCAATTGGAACTTTAGTTGGATGTTCTCAAGATAAAGGTTCTGAAGACTCAAGTAAATCAACAAAAAATTATAAAAATATAAATGCTAAAGAGACAGAAGACTTAATAGCTAGTGGGGACGATATTGCAGTAGTTGATGTTAGAACTAAGGATGAATATGATACAGGGCATATAGATAGAGCTATGAACATAGATTTTGATGATTTTCAAAATAATTTAACTATATTAGATGATTATAAGGAAAAGCCAGTATTACTTTATTGCAAAACTGGAAATAGAAGTGAGAAAGCAGCTAAAATATTAAAAGATAATGGCTTTACAGAAGTGTACAATGCAACAGATGGTGTAGAGGAACATGATTACAAATTAGTTAAGTAAAATATAACCTCCTAGCTTGATAATATATAGTTAGGAGGTTATATTATTATAAAAAAGACATTAAAAGAGCAAAGGAGAAGAGACATGAAAAAAATTATTGCCTTGGTAATAACATTATCACTAGTATTTTTAGTGGGGTGTAGCAGCAATGATAGTTATCAATCAAGTGACATTTTAAGCAAAGGATATAAAAATATAGAAAGTAGTGCAAAAGGAAGTACTGTGAATTTTTATGGATGGGGTGGTAATGAAGTTTTCAATAAGTGGTTTGATACTTATGTTATACCTAATATGAAAGAAAAATATGATATTACTGTTAAAAGGGTTGGAATGGACATTGACACGATAATGAACAAATTAATATCTGAAAAACAAGTTAAAAATACTAAAGGAAATATAGATGTAATTTGGATTAATGGAGAAAATTTCAAAGTAGCAAAGGATAATAATCTTTTATTTGGACCATTTACAGATAAAATTGAAAACTATAAAAAATATGTAGATACAAAGTCTAAAGATATTACTACTGATTTTGGAACATCTGTAGACAATATGGAATCGCCTTGGGGCAAAGCTTCATTTTCAGTAGTGAAAAATTCAGATAAAATAAATTCAACAATAGTAGATTCTAAGTCATTAAAGGAGGTTATAGTAAATAATCCTGGAAAATTTACATATCCAGCACCCCCAGACTTTACAGGGAGTGCTTTTGTAAGAAATATTATATATGATATTGTTGGGTATGAAAAAATAGCTAATTTACCAGAAAATGAAGAAAAGGTTAAAGAAGCTATAAAACCAGCAATAGACTACCTTAATGAAATAAAACCTTATTTGTGGAATGAGGGAAAGACATATCCAGCAACTATAGCTCAACTAGATAATATGTATTCTGATAATGAAGTATATTTTACTATGAGTTATGCTCCAAATGAAGTAAAAGGAAAAATTGAATCAGGTGAATTTAGTAAAAATACACACTTTATAAATTTTGATAAAGGAAATATATCTAATACACACTTTTTAGCAATACCTGAAAATTCTGAAAATAAAGAAGGGTCTATGGTTTTAATAAATTATTTAACAAGTATAGATGCACAAGCATCTAAGAGTAACCCTAAAAATTGGGGAGATATGACTATATTAGATTTAAATAAAATACCTAAAGAGGATAAATCAAAATTTAAATATTCAGTAGATATAAAAACTCAAATACCAGAAATAAAAGCAAGTTTAGTTCCTATAATAGAAAAAATATGGATGGATGAGGTTTCAAGTAACAATGAATAAATTAAATCCATATATATTAATAGCTCCAGCAATAGTATTATTAATCTTTATAATTGGTACTGGATTTATGACTTGTATATGCCAAAGTTTAGGGTATTTTCCTCAAATTGGATTGAAAGATATAACTTTTAATTACTACAAAGAGATATTAAGTGATAAACAATTCATTCAATCTCTTGTAATAAGTTTTAAAACATCTTTAATATCATCTATAATAGCAGTTATTATAGGTGTTATATTAGCGTATCTTATGTCAAAGAGTAAATTTACTAAGATTAGATATTTTTTATTAAATTTACCAATAATAGTTCCTCATATTGTAGTTATATTACTAGCATTTACTATTTTTTCTAAAACTGGAATATTAGCTAGAATATTATATCATTTAAATATAATAAAAGATTCTAATGAATTTATAAATTTAGTAAATGACAAAAATGGAATAGGGATAATAATTGTATACATATACAAAGGAATACCATTTATAGCTCTTACTGTATACAATATATTACAACGCATAGATGATAAGTTAGAGGAAGCAGCTGAAAATTTAGGCGCTAATAAATATCAGGTTTTTAGATTTGTAATATTGCCTAATATAATGCCAAGTGTAATCTCCTCATTTATAATAATTTTTGCATTTTCTTTTGGATCATTTGAGGTTCCATATTTAATAGGAGCAACAAATCCAAAAGCACTTCCAGTAAATGCATATATAAATTATATAAGCTTAGATTTGAGACAAAGGCCTATAGCGATGGCTATGAATACAATATTAATTAGTATAAGTTTTATATTATTAATATTGTACAACTATATATTTAAAAAACTTTACAAATATAAATCATAGGTGAAAATATGAATGAAAACTTTAAAAAACTAATAATAGATATAATATTAATTTCGCTTACCGCACCATTAATAATACTTTTTATATGGTCGATATCATCTTCATGGGTATTTCCGCAAATTATACCAAGTAACTTTTCTCTCAGAGGATTTGAATATATATTAAGTAGTGATAATATGAAAATTTTAATAAATAGTGTATTCATATCTATAATTGTGGTTATATTGACGCTAATTATAAGTATCCCGTCTGCAAGAGCGATAGCACTATATAATTTTAAAGGAAAGCAGTTATTTGAATTATTAATTTTATCTCCAATAATAATACCAATGACATCTGTGGCTATGGGAATACAATTAACTTTTATAAGACTAGGAATAGCTAATACTGTTATAGGTGTGATTATTATAAATATAGTACCTTGTTTGCCATATAGTGTAAGAATAATTACAGATGTATATAAATTAATAGGTGATAAATATGAAGTACAAGCAAGTATGCTAGGAGCTAATAATATAGATATACTAAGGTATGTAACAATGCCTTTATTATTACCAGGACTAATAGGTGCATCAAGTATGTGTTTTATAATTTCATTTAGTCAATATTTTCTTACATTATTAATAGGTGGAGGCAGTGTTATAACTTACCCGCTTATAATGTTTCCCTATATACAAAGCGGAGATAGGACGTTAGCATCTATATATAGTATAGTATTTATTATAATAAGTTTAATAGTAGTAATATTAATGGAAAAGACATTAAATAAATATTATATGAAAGGCAAGGAGTGTTAAAATGTCAGCAGTTAAAATTATTGAGTTGGTAAAAACATTTAATAATACAGAAATACTTAAACATATAAATTTAGATATAAAGCAAGGTGAGTTTATAACTTTGCTAGGTAAGTCCGGGTGTGGGAAAAGCACAACATTAAAGTTGATAGCAGGACTTACAACTCCGGATAGTGGTGATATATTATTTGATAATAAATCAGTTTTAAATTTAAAAACTCAAGATAGAGAAGCTGTAATAGTTTTTCAAGATTATTCACTATTTCCTCATATGAATGTATTTGAAAATATAGAGTTTGGACTTAAAATGAAAAAAATAGATAGAAAAGTTAGAAAAAATAAAGTAAATGAGCTTATGAATCTGGTAAAATTACAAGGTTTTGAGAAAAAATACCCAAATGAATTATCTGGAGGACAAAAACAGAGAGTTGCAATAGCTAGAACCTTAGCTGTTAATCCCAAAATACTATTATTAGATGAACCTTTTTCTAGCTTAGATATAAATTTAAAAAACGAAATGAGAGATTTTATACTAAACTTACAAAAAAAATTAAAAATAACTACTATATTAGTAACTCATGATAAAGAAGAAGCTTTAATGATGAGTGATAAAATAGCTGTGATGATAAATGGTGAAATAGCTCAATTTGATATTCCAAAGAATTTATATGAAAAGCCAAATTCCAAAGAAGTTGCAAATATATTTGGACAAAGAAATTATATACGAGGAAGAATAAAAAATGGAGTATATATATCTGATATTTTAAATTTAGAGTTGAAATGTAATGAAGAAAATATAGAAAATATAGAAAATATAGAGCTTATGATATCAAAGGAAGATATTGAAATACATAGTAATAGTTATGAAATAGGTATAAGTGGGAATATCTTAAAGAAGGTATATTCAGGAGATATAACCTATTATGATGTTAATATAAAAAATACTGTAATGAAATTAAGTTCTAGAAATAGTATGTATGAAGTAGGTGAAAATGTTAAGTTGAGTATAGTTCCTAAAAATACAATTTATTTTAGTGAAAATTAATATTGAAAGTAGGAGAATATTATGAAAAATAATAAAATAAAAGAGTTAACTCCACTTGCACAAACCAAATTTTTAAGTATTTATGATGCAAGATATGAAAATAAAGAAGGTAATGAAAAACATTGGATGATAGCATCTAGAAAAGAATATGATGTTTTATCAAATAAATATTTTAATGGAAAAGAAGATGAAGTAGATGCAGTTGTTATTGTAGCATTTCATAAAGAAAAAAAGAGCTTGGTTTTAGTTAAACAATTTAGAGTTCCACTAAATGATTATGTATATGAATTACCAGCAGGGCTTGTTGATAAAAATGAAAATCCAGAGTTGACTATAGAAAGAGAACTGAAAGAAGAGACTGGACTTAAAATAGCAGATTTAATCAAAACCTTAGGAAATAAGCAGTTATATTTATCTCCTGGAATGACAGAAGAAAGCGCAAGTTTAGTTTATTGTACTTGTGAGGGTGATTTAAGCACAAAATACCTTGAAGAAGATGAAGATATTACTCCAATATTGATTAACAGAGAAGAAGCAAGGAAATTAATTAATGAAGATGTAAAAATAGATATTAAGGCATTTATGACATTGCAAAGTTTTGTATTATTTGGAGAACAATTTTTTGAATTATAACTAAGGTGATAAAGAAATAGAATTATAGCACTTTGTATAGCCCGATAAGACTAAGATAAAATGATGACAAAAAAATAGATGGTTAGTAATTGAATGACTATTTAAAATATATATTGTTTTTTCACAGCACATAATAAATTAAATATATAGAAAATAGTTGCAATAATATAAGAAAACTTACTATATTGACTGAAATTAGTCAATGTTATATAATACCATATATAGAAGGGGATAAAAAAGATCCCTAACAAATATATTTAATATTTGGAGGATTACTATGGACATAAGAGGAACTAAAACAGAACAGAATTTAATGACTGCATTTGCAGGAGAATCAGAAGCTAGAAATAAATATACATACTATGCTTCAAAAGCTAGAAAAGAAGGGTATAATAAAATTGCAGATTTCTTTGAAGAAACAGCTCACAATGAAATGGCTCATGCAAAAATGTGGTTTAAGTTAATTCATGATGGTATAGGGACAACTGAAGACAACTTGAGAGATGCAGCGGCAGGTGAACATTATGAATGGACAGATATGTATGAAAAGTTTGCTAAAGAGGCTGAAGAAGAAGGATTTCCAGAAGTAGCATTTTTATTAAGAGGGGTTGGATCTATAGAGAAAGAGCATGAAAAAAGATACAATGAACTACTTAAAACTTTAGAAGAAAATAAAGTGTTTGAAAAGGATGAGGAAGTAGAATGGAGATGTAAAAATTGTGGTCATATACATAGATCTACTAATGCTCCGGAGGTATGTCCTATATGTAAACATCCTAAAGCTTTTTTTGAGATAAAAGCAGATGAATTTTAATATATAAATAATTTTAATTATACTTTTTATAAGAAGAAAATATACATAAAATAAAAAACTCTTAATTTTAAATTAAGAGTTTTTTATTTTATAA
Source organism: Paraclostridium sp. (assembly GCF_051657365.1). NCBI lineage: Bacteria > Bacillati > Bacillota > Clostridia > Peptostreptococcales > Peptostreptococcaceae > Paraclostridium > Paraclostridium sp. Next base: position 35,655 of record NZ_JBOFKN010000070.1, on the reverse strand, counting down.
TTTAGAGGTAAGCTCATCAATAACTTCAGCTACTGATTGGATACCTTCGACTTTATAGGCATTACTACCACAAAATAGAAGACCGTTTTCAATATCACCACGTACTGCATCTATAAGAGCCTTAGAAATACAATAAGGTGTACTGCTTGGATTGCATGGAATTAAGCAGTTGTAACATTTAGTGGTTTTTTTACCATTAGAATTAACTGATTTTATAAAGTTATTTTCTATCGCACGTCCAGGCATACCTACAGGGCTTTTTACAATTTTTATATCATTTTCATTAGAATTAACATATGTCATTTTGTAATTATCGGATGCATCACATTCATGTGTAGCTACAAATTTTGTACCGACTTGAACTCCTCCAGCACCCATGTCTATGTATTTTTTTACATCATCTCCTGTAAAAATGCCTCCAGCAGCAATAACGGGTATATTTTTATTAAATTTATCACCATAAATTTTAGCTATATCTAAGATTTTATTAAATTCGCTATCATAATCTATATTGTCTATATCATCTAGTTCTTCATTATGATAACCTAGATGACCACCTGCCTTAGGACCTTCAACTACTATCATATCAGCAGTCGTATTACTTTTTCTATCCCACATTTTAAGTATAACGCTTAAAGCTTTAGATGTAGATACTATTGGAGCTATTTTAACAGAACTATCCTTAACCAGCTTAGGTAAAGCTGTTGGAAGACCTGCACCAGATATTATTAAATCAACACCAGATTCTATACAGGTTTTAACATGTTCTTCATAATAATTCATAGCAACCATAAGGTTAACTCCAATTATACCACCTTTAGAACTTTCTTTAGCTTTTAATATATGTTTTCTTAAAGCTCTTAAATTAGCTTTAAGTGGATTAGCTTCAAAATCATCTTCATCATAACCTACTTGTGCTCCAGATATAACTCCTATTCCGCCACAACTAGCTACAGCCCCTGCAAGAGAGGACCTAGATACTCCAACACCCATACCACCTTGAATTATTGGTACTTTAGCTATTAAATCTCCTACTATTAATGGTTTCATTATTTTCCTCCAAAATACAATTTAACTAGATAGTTATATTTAGTATTAGTACCTAGTAATAATTAGATTATACTATAAAATAAAAAATAATCAATTGTTATTTTTTATACACTTTAATTATAAAAGAATAAAGCTCTTTAAAAGGTATATTTTACCTGAAAGAGCTTTTAAATAAATTTAGTCAGACTTAGTAGATGCAAACTCGGAATCTAAATTATTATAGGAAGATGTATTACTACCGATATTAACAACAGATTTAGTTTTCCAATAACCTTTTTTATAATAAATTCCAGTTACAATTAATCCAACACACCAGCCGATAGGAATTCCCATCCATATACCATTTACTCCGTAAATGGAAGATAACAAATAAGCAGCGGGAATCCTTGCTATCCATAAAGAAATCATAGAACTTATCATAGCAAACATAGAAGCTCCAGCACCACGTATAGCGCTAGTTAGCATAAAAGAAGTTCCTATAAGGAAGAAAAATGGACCAATAATAAGTAGATATCTAGAACCAATAGCCACAACCTCAGGATCTGTATTGAATAACTTTATTAGGTTTTCTTTAAATAAGAAAAATATTAGCAAGACAAATAATGATATTGATAAAGCCATATTAATAGAAGATTTAACTCCTTTTTTAACCCTATCAACTTTACCTGCACCTATATTTTGAGCTACAAAAGTTGAAACTGCACTACCTAAATTCATGATAGGAAGAGATATAAATGTTTCAATTTTAGAACCAGCACCAAATGCTGCCATAGCTGAAGTACCATAACCGTTAACTAGAGATTGAAGTGTTATATTACCTATAGAAAAAAGTGTTTGCTGAATTGCAGAAGGTAATCCAAGTTTTAAACCAATTTTAAATATTTGCGCATCATATTTTAGTTTAGTAAGTTTAATTTTAAAAACATCATGTCGCTTATTAAGATATAAAACACTAAATATAAAAGCTACTGCTTGAGCTATTATAGTAGCTAGAGCAACTCCATTTACACCCATATTGAAATATATTATAAATACAATATCTAAAATTATATTCAATATAGTTGCAAGTATAAGAAAGTATAAAGGGTTTGTAGAATCTCCTAGACCTCTTAATATTGCACATACTGAATTATATCCTGTAGAAAATAAAGTTCCGGCAAATATTATAACTAAATATCCTTTAGCTAAATCGAAAATTTCTGTTGGCGTGTTCATTATTTCAAGTATTTTTCCACTGAAGAAGACGCCTATTATAGTTATAAAAAAAGAAGCTATAAATATGAATATGTATGTGGTATCTATGGTTGCTTTAACTTTATTCATATTTTTAGAACCATAATATTGCGATATTAATATAGAGAATCCTAAAGTTATGCCCATTAAAAATGAAGTTAGTAAAAACATTATTGGATTTGCACCAGATACTGCAGCCATTGCATTTTTGCCAACAAATCTACCAACAATTATACTATCAGCAGTATTATATAATTGTTGAAATAAACTTCCAATTAGCATTGGAAGTGCAAAGTTAAATATACATTTACTTTCATTTCCTATTGTTAAGTCTTTCATTAAAACTCACCTCGTATTATTAATTTGAAAACAAGTCATTAATAGTATAGTAGCAAATATTTAGAATATTCTCTACAAATATAAAAAATAGTATAAGCAAATTGAAATAAGTTTTATAAAGGAAATATCAATATTTTATAAAAGATAAGTAGATAAAAAATAAAATATATAATATAATAAGATACAAATTAATATTATAAAATAACATATATTTTATTCGGGAGGAAAAGGTTTTGGAGATAGCTAAATTAAAAAATATGGCAAAGATACAAATGAAGAGGAATACAGGTTTATTAATAGTTTCAAATTTAATGTTTGGTGTATTGACGATGATTATACCTATAATACAACTTATATCAAATACTGAATTAAATTCAATTACAAAGTTTATACTAATGACATTGGTTCAACCATTATTTTTAGGTATAGCATACATTCATTATAACTTTACTATAGAGGGTAGTGAAGTTAAGCTATTAGATTTACTTTATGGATATAAAGTTAATCTTCTTAGACAAGGTGTTGTGTATATAGTGAGAACTATTATAACTTACTTAATGACTTCATCTTTAGTAACATTAGCTACAACGGTAATTATGATATTTAGACCAAATCAAGTAATGGTTCCTATTATAATGGCTATTATAATATTTGTGCCATCATTTATATTACAAACGTATCTTTCTCAAATATATTATATAATGGTATGTAATAAAGATTTAAAAGGAACTCAAGTTTTAAGAGATAGTATGCTTATGATGAAAGGTAGATTAGTAGAATATATAGGAATAACTTTAAGTTTTTTACCTTGGTTAATATTAGACATATTTACATTTAAGTTAGCATCTATATGGGTTAATCCATATAAAAATCAAACATTAGCAAATTATTATAATACAGTTAAAAACGAATACTATAATAAAAGAAATAAAAATATTGTAGCCTAATACTAAAACAAAAGAGGCGATAGGTATGATAGATGTAAATTTATTAGGGTGTGGGGGATCGATGCCAACACCGAATAGATATCTTTCATCAGCAATTATAAGTTATAGGGGAAGAAAAATACTTATAGATTGTGGTGAAGGTACTCAAGTTTCTATGAAGATAGCAAATACGGGATTTAAAACTATAGATTTTATTTGTATAACTCATATACATGGGGATCATATAATAGGTCTCCCAGGAATATTATCAACTATAGGAAATAGTGGAAGAGAAGACATATTAACTATAATAGGGCCAGTAGGTATAAAGGAAGCCGTAAAAGCTTTTATGGTTATAGTTAGAGAACTTCCTTATGAAATAAATATTATAGAAAATCCTAAGGAAGATATAGTCATAAATAATAATTATATAGACAAGGATATAATAATATCTACTGTAGAAGTAGATCATTCAATTAAATGTATAGCTTACAGTTTTTATATAAAAAGAAAAGCTAAATTTGATATAGACAAAGCTACAAATAATAATGTACCAAAGCAACTTTGGAATAAACTTCAAAATGGAAGAGATATAAAACTAGATAATAATCTATATACTAAAGATATGGTGATGGGGTGTCCTAGAAAAGGAGTTAAGATAAGCTTTGTAACAGATACACGACCTAATGAAGATATTATAAATTTTGTTGAAAATAGTGATTTATTAATATGTGAGGGTATGTATGGTGATGATCATGATATAGAGAAAGCTAAAAAAAATAAACATATGACATTTAGAGAAAGTGCAACTATAGCCAAAACTGCAAAAGTAGAAACTTTAATGTTAACTCATTTTAGTCCTATAGTAAAAGAACCTAATATTTATATAGAAAATGCAACGGATATATTTGAAAATACCATAATAGGTACTGATAGAATGAATATTAATTTAGGTTTTAAAGAGTAGTAATAATTACTACTCTTTTTTAGTTTGAATAAAAAACTAGGGGGTATAAAACTATATAAGATTTAAAAATGGAGGAAAATAATGAGTTATACAGATATAGATAATTGCAGATTGAAAAAAATAGTGAAAGACAAAGATACTTTATTAGTAGATATAAGAACGGAAGATGAATTTGAAGAAAAAAATATAGATGGAGCTATAAATATACCTCTTCAAAATTTAATGTACAATATTGATGATATCATAGAGTACAAGGATAAAAACATTATAATATATTGCAAAAGCGGACATAGAAGTATAACTGCATGCAATTTACTAGAGTTGGAAGGATTTAAAAATATATATAATTTAGAAAAAGGTATTATAGAGTACAAATAAAAAAATGATTAAAGATATATTAGATATCTTTAATCATTTTTTTTGTTTTAGAATTAATTAAAATAAAACCTAAACTTTCATAGTAAGTGATAAGTTTGTCATTATTAGCATGCAAACAAACGGTTTTGTAGCCTTCATTCTTAGCTATTTTATATCCTTCTGTCAATAACTTTTCAGCTAAGCCAATACCTCTAAATTCTTTATTTAAAGCTATATTAGATAAATAATACTCATTGTGAGCACATTCTTTATAAAAAATATAAAATAATGTATTGATTGAAAATAAAACTTTTCTAGTTATATTTTTTTCATAATGTATAAGTTTTAAATCAGCAATGAGTGTTTCCTTTTTTATACGACGACCACCTAGAGATAGTAAAATCCCACAGAATTGACCATTATATTTGCATATTAATAAATTATCTAATTTAAATCTGCAAGTATTTGAATTTAATAGATGTTTGAGTTTTTCTTTTTGTTCTAATTCATTACCATAACCCCATTCATAATTAGGATTGGGCTCAGTATTGTATATTAAATTTATTATTTGTTCAATATCATTATTATTTGCTTTTTTTATAGTGTAATCACTCAAAATTTCAACCCTTTCAAATAAGATGATAATATTATACACTTAAAATTTATAAATTTCATTAATAAATAAAAAATATTATGTATAAATAAAAAACATGTTATTTTATTGAAAACGATATCGCGAAATGGTAGAATTTACTTAGATAAACAAATAACAAATATTAATGCTTAAAATTAAGGAGGGTTTATTATGATACAAGAAAGATTGTCTAAACTTAGAAAATACATGAGTGAAAAAAACATTGATGCTTATATAATACCATCTTCTGATAATCATCAAAGTGAATATGTAGGAGATTATTTTAAAAGTAGAGAATATATATCAGGATTTACAGGTTCTGCAGGTACAGTAGTTATAACTATGGAAGAGGCTGGATTATGGACTGATGGTAGATATTTCATACAAGCTGAAAATGAACTAGAAGGAAGTACTATAAAACTATTTAAAATGGGTGAAGAAGGTGTACCTAGTACTGAAACATACTTATATGAAACTATAAAAAAAGGTGGCGTATTAGGATTTGACGGTAGAGTTATATGTGCTAGAGAAGGGGTTAACTTAGAATCTGAATTAGCTAAAAAAGATATAAAAATAGTATATGATTATGATTTAGTTAATATGGTTTGGGAAAATAGACCATCTTTATCAACAGAAAAAGCATTTTTGCTAGATGTAAAGTATGCAGGGGAAACATTTAGTTCAAAATTAAAAAGATTAAGATCAAGTATGGAAGAGAAAAATACAACAGCTCATGTTATAACAACTCTTGACGATATAGCATGGTTATTTAATATAAGAGGTGGAGATGTTAAGTTTAATCCAGTGGTTTTATCTTATGCATTAATAACTTTAGATAAGGTATACTTATTTATAGATGAAAATAAATTAAATGAAGAAATACTAAATGAATTAAATAAAGAAAGCGTAGTTATAAAACCATACAACGATATATATGAATTTATAAAAACTTTAGAAAAAGATGAAAAAATATTATTAGATTCAACAAAAATAAATTATGCTATATTAAACAATATTCCAAGCGAAGTTGAAAAATTAGATGAGTTTAACCCAACTATGTTTATGAAGGCACAAAAGAATACAATTGAATTAGAAAACATAAGAAATAGTCATATTAAAGATGGTGTAGCTTTTACTAAATTTATGTACTGGCTAAAAAATAATGTAGGTAAAATTGAAATATCAGAACTTAGTGCATCTAAAAAATTAGAGGACTTAAGACGTGAGCAAAATGGATTTATAGAGCCAAGTTTTGGAACTATAGCTGGATACAAAGAACATGCAGCTATGATGCATTATAGTGCAACACCTGAAAGTGATTATAAGTTAGAGCCAAGAGATTTATTTTTGATAGATTCAGGTGGACAATATTTTGATGGAACAACTGATATAACTAGAACTATTGCATTAGGTAAAGTTAATGATGAGCTTAAAAGACACTTTACAGCTGTAGCAAGAGGTATGATAAATCTTTCAATGGCTAAGTTTTTACATGGAGTAAGAGGGTATAATTTAGACATATTAGCAAGAAGACCAATGTGGAATATGGGAATTGACTATAAGTGTGGAACAGGACATGGAATCGGATTTTTATTAAATGTACATGAAGCTCCAAATGGATTTAGATGGAGAATAGTACCTGAGAGATTTGATAGTGCAGTTCTTGAAGAAGGTATGGTAACTACTAATGAACCAGGTATATATGTAGAAGGTTCTCATGGAATAAGAATAGAAAATGAATTAGTAGTTAGAAAATCAGAGAAAAATGAATATGGACAATTTATGGAATTTGAAGTTGTAACTATAGCGCCAATAGATTTAGATGCTATAGATGTAGAAGAAATGAATAGAGAAGAAAAATCATATTTAAATTGGTACCATAAATTAGTTTGTGAAAAAATATCACCATTCTTAAATGAAGAAGAAAAAATATGGTTAAAAGAATATACTAAAGAAGTATAAAAAATACGACAAAAACCGTGCAAAATTAAAAAATTTTGCACGGTTTTTTTAATTAAATAAATGGAAAGTTAGAATTTTAATTAAATTAATATTTTAAGTAGAATAAAATTTAAATATTAAAAACATATCGAGTTTTCATTATTTGATAAAAAATTTTAAAAATAAGAAAAATTGTGTAAATATATTGAAAACGATGCCATAAAATGTTAATATTATAAATGAAAACGAGATACATAAAATTTTATGCAAATAATAAGGGGGCTTATTATGATAAAGGGTAGAGTGGAAAGTTTAAGAGGTTATATGAAAGAGTATGGTATAGATGCATATATAATACCATCTTCAGATAATCACCAAAGTGAGTATGTAGGGGAATATTTCAAATCAAGAGCTTACATATCAGGATTTACAGGTTCTGCAGGTACTTTAATAGTAACTATGAAAGAAGCAGGGTTATGGACTGATGGAAGATATTTTATACAAGCTGAAAGCCAACTAAAAGACACGGGTATTGACTTGTTTAAAATGGGAGAAGAAGGAGTACCGACTACAGAAGAATTCTTAGTTAACACTATGGATAAAGATTCTACTTTAGGGTTTGATGGAAGGCTTATATCTGCAAATGAAGGTAATGTTTTAGCTGAAAAATTGAAGTTTAAAAATATAGGTATAAAATATCAGTATGATTTAGTGGAAAAGGTTTGGATTGATAGACCTTCACTATCAACTGAAAAAGCATTTTTATTAGATATAAAGTATGCAGGAGAAACATTTAGTTCAAAATTAGAAAGACTTAGAAGTGAAATGAAATCTAAGGGTGTTACTAATCATGTTATAACGACTCTTGATGACATAGCATGGTTATTTAATATAAGAGGAAGAGATGTTAAATATACTCCAGTAGTACTTTCATATGCTTTAATAACATTAGATAAAGTTTACTTATTTATAGACAATAATAAATTAAATGATGAAATTTTAAATGAACTAAACAAAGAAAATATAATAATAAAGCCATATGATGATATATATGAGTTTGTAAAGACTATAGATAAAAATGAGAAAGTATTATTAGATGATAATAAAGTAAATTATTCAATATATAATAATTTTTCAAAAGAAGTTGAAAAAGTAAATGGATTTAATCCAACTATGAACTTTAAAGCAATAAAAAATGATGTTGAACTAAATAATATAAGAAATAGTCACTTAAAAGATGGTATAGCATTTACTAAGTTTATGTATTGGTTAAAAAATAATGTTGGAAAAATAGAAATATCTGAAATAAGTGCAGCTGATAAATTAGAAAGTTTAAGAAAAGAACAAGATGGATTTATAGAACCTAGTTTTTCTACAATAGCAGGATACAGAGAACATGCAGCTATGATGCATTATAGTGCAACTTCTGAAAGCGATTACAAATTAGAATCTAATGATTTATTCTTAATAGATTCAGGGGGACAATATTTTGATGGAACAACAGATATAACTAGAACCATTGCTTTAGGTAAAATAAGTGATGAAATTAAAAAACATTTTACTGCTGTATTAAGAGGAATGATAAATTTATCTATGGCAAAATTTTTACATGGAGCTAAAGGATATAACTTAGATATATTAGCAAGAAGACCAATGTGGAATATAGGGCTTGATTATAAGTGTGGAACAGGTCATGGGGTAGGTTTTTTAGGAACTATACATGAAGCTCCAAATGGATTTAGATGGAGAATAAATCCTCAAAGATTAGAAACTGCAACACTTGAGGAAGGTATGGTAACAACTAATGAACCGGGCATATATATAGAAGGTTCACATGGAATAAGAATTGAAAATGAGCTTATAACAAAAAAAGCAGAGAAAAATGAATATGGTCAATTTATGGAGTTTGAAGTTGTAACATTTGCTCCAATAGACATAGATGCAATAGATGTAGAGGAGTTAAACAGAGAAGAAAGAGAATATTTAAATAACTATCATAAATTAGTATATGATAAAGTTTCACCATTCTTAACTGAAGAAGAAAGTAACTGGCTAAAACAATATACTAAAAAAATTTAATAGTGTGCTAAAGTAGCTTTGTATAAGCAAAGCTACTTTAATATAAAAACATTTTAAGGGGGATTTGATAAATGGCAAATACAACATCTGCACCTACAAAGCATCCTAAAGGGCTTTATACTTGTGGGTTGACGTTTACGTTTGAAAGATTCGCATTCTACGGATCTAAGACTTTATTACTATTATTCTTAGCAGAGATGGTATCAAAAGGTGGATTAGGAATAGACTATGCTGATGCAGCAGCTATAGCAGCAAACCTAGCAGCATTCACTTATTTAGCACCTATATTTGGTGGTATGATATGTGATAGATGGATAGGAGCTAGATATTGTGTAATTATAGGGTCAGTCATAATGGCGGCAGGATATGCACTAGGTTATTTTGCAACAAGTGTAATATGGGTTCATGCAATGATAATTTTAATATCGATAGGAACTGGTTTCTTTAAAGGAAATTTAAATGCGTTAGTAGGGGAATTATATGATGATAATACTAGAAAAGATGCAGCCTTTTCTTTATTATATACATTTGTTAACTTAGGATCTTTCATAGGGTCATTAACTATAGGTATATTATATACTAAAACTTTTGCAGTTATAGAAAATGGACAACTTATTGAATATGGATTCAGACAATGTTTTATGCTAGCTGCAATAGTTATGCTACTTGGGGGATTATTATTTACTTGTACTATGAAGTACTTAGGCGAAGCTGGGAAATACCCACAAAAGATGCTTGATAAACAAGCTGGTAAGACAAAAGATACTAAAGCTGGAGATAGACCTTTAACTAAAAAAGAAAAAGATAGAGTAAAAGTAATATTTATATTATCATTCTTCTCGATATTTTTCTGGGTATTCTATAATCAAGCTGGATCTTCATTAACATTATATATGAAAGATTTTGTTGATTTATCAGTTGGAACATTTGAAATACCAGTAATGTGGATAGAAACTACATTAAATGGATTATTATGTGTACTTTTAGGACCAGTTATGGCTGCTATATGGACAAAGTTATCTAATAGAAAACAAGGCGATTTAAGTATGGCTCAAAAGATAGCTTTAGGATATGTATTTTTAGCAGTAGCATTTGGGTTCGTTATAGTTGCTGAAGTTACTAGAGGAGTAGGAGCTCCTGCGAGTGTTAAAGCAAGTGTAGTATGGTTAATGATATTTGTATTATTCCAAACTATAGGAGAGATGTGTTTCTCACCACTTGGAAACTCTTTAGTAAGTAAAATAGCACCAGCTAAATACTTATCTTTATTAATGGGAGTTTGGGCATGTGCTACTTTCTTTGCAAATAAAGCAGCAGGATATGTTCAAATGGTAATAGAAAAAATGGGTCTTATGCAAACATTTATTGCAATACCTGTAATATTAGTAGTAGGTACTTTTATATTACTTGGATTTAATAAAAAGTTAACTTCTATGATAGGTGAAGATGAAGAAGAAGAAGCTATAGCTTAATACTATAAACTTAAAGACTAGGATAATATCCTAGTCTTTAATAGTTTTTGTTTATAGATTTTAGATACTCAGTAGGTGAAAATCCATAAACTTTTTTAAATTTATTAGAAAAATAATGGATTGAATTAAATCTAAGAATTTCAGATATTTCGCTTATAGTATAATTAGATTCTTTTATAAGTTCTTTACTTTTTTTCAATTTTAAATCATTTATATACAACTTTACAGTAGTATCTAAATTTTTTCTAAATAATAGATGGAGTTTAGAACCACTTATATTGAATTTATCACAAATTGCTTTTATATCTAAATACTCATAAACATTATCATTTATAAAGTTTAAGATAGAATTTAACAGTTCATCATCATAATACTGTTGAACTTTATTAACAGGTTTTATAATAGAACTTTCAAAGTCTATGCTAAGTATTTTAAGAACAAGTTCTTTTAAGTAACATATAGATAATTCATCACAATATAAGTGTGTAGAATTTAATTCTTTCATAAGTTTGCTTATAATATTATATATTTCCTTATTAGATGAGAATATTTTATTAGAAATAAGTGAAGCATCATTAAAATCCATGTTAAAACTTACTGTTAAATAAGAGCAAGACTTTTTATCGTCTGTATATTGCGTGTGATATTCATTGGGAGCATAGAAAAATAAATCACCTTGGGTTAATTTATACTCAATGTTATTAACCTTGGTATAAAGTACTCCTCTATCAACATATGTAAGTTCCCAAAAATTATGTTTTTCTCCGTTAAATAAATAGTTTGTAGATTTTTCTTGATAAAATTTAGTATAAATTTTATTAATTAAAATAGTTGGAACTATTTCTTTATAAGTGTAGGATTGACTTAAATTTACTGTATCTGAAAATGGACTTTCTCCAAATAAATCAACACTACAGTTATCGGATACAGGTATGAAATTGTAATAAATACCTTTATTTAGTTTTATTCTACCATTTAAAACAAAAGATTCTATATTTCTAAAATTAGAATCTTTAGAAGTTATAATAAGAACCACGCCACTTTTTAATTTAATATATAATTCAGTATTTGAAGAATAAAGAAGATCAACTGATTTATCTAAAAGTTTAATTGATGATTTTTTTTCGTAAGGAACAAGATCATCTGGCAAGGTTGTTAAAATTGAACCGTATTTTTCAAAAGATAAACAAGTAGTCTGTTTAAACAATGCATAATCCCCCTAAAATTATGAAATCTATTTCCTATATAATATTTTACAAAAAAATCCAATAAAAATCAAAATTAAATTATTATTTTGAATTGAAATTTCTATACAAAAGTATAAAACTTTTATACAAAAGTGCAAATACATAAATTATATAAAGTATTAAAATATAAGTAAGTAAAATATATACAGTTTAAAATTGAGGGGGTAGTAAACAATGAAAAAAATAACAGTAGCAATAATTGGAGCTGGAGCAAGGGGAATGCATGCCTATGCACCGTATTTTAAACAACACGAGGAACTAGGGAAAGTAGTTGCTGTAGCAGAGCCTCATGATATAAGAAGAGATATATGTATTAAAGAACATAATATAGATTCTAAAAATGTATTTGAAACTTGGGAAGATTTATTAGAAAAAGATAAATTAGCAGATGCTATAATAATAGCGAATAATGATGAGGCACATTATGAGCCAACTAAAATGGCGCTTGAGAAAGGATATCATGTTCTTTTAGAAAAGCCTATGTCAAATAAATTAGAAGATATTGTAAAGCTTGGAGAATTAGCAAAACAGTATCCAAATCAAGTATTTATGATATGTCATGTACTTAGATATACAACATTTTTCTCAAAATTAAAAGAAATAGTAGATAGTAAGGAACTAGGAGAATTAGTAAGTATACAACATAATGAAAATATAGGATACTGGCACTTTGCTCACTCATTTACGAGAGGAAATTGGAGAAATAGCAATGAAACAAGTCCTTTAATATTAGCTAAAAGTTGTCATGATATGGATATATTATTATGGTTAACAGGAAAACAATGCACTAATTTATCTGCGTTTGGACACTTAACTCATATGAGAGACGAAAGTTTTAAAGATGGTATGGCTGAAAGATGTTTAGATTGTAATGTGGAAGAAAGATGTCCATACTCTGCAAAAAAACTTTATTTATCTGAAAAACCTATATTTGCAAAAGTAGTACATCCAGTTCCAACAAAGGAAAATTTAGAAAAAGCTCTAAGAACAGGACCATATGGGAGATGTGTATACAAATGTGATAACAATGTTGTTGACCACATGGTTACAATACTTGAATTTGAAGATGATGTTACAGCTACGTTTAACTTGTCTGCATTTACAGAAGAATGTAATAGAACTATAAAATTAATGTTTACGCATGGAGAAGTTGGCGGTAATCATGTTAAAAATACGATAGAAATTAAAAAGTTTGAAAACTTTGGAAAAAATACGATTGAGACTATAATTCCAGAAGAAGTAGAAGGTGGACATGGTGGAGGAGATTATGGAATAATGCAAGATTTTGTTAGTTTAGTAGCTGCAAATGGTGGAGAAGGAAGAACTAGTGCAACTAAGTCTGTGGAAAGTCATATAATGGCATTTGCAGCAGAACATTCAAGATTGAATAAAGAAGTGGTTAATATAGATGATTTTTGGAGTAAAGCAATAAAAAAATTACAAGTTAACGCTTAAAAAATTATAATGTACAAAATTGTAAAAATAATGTATAAAATTGCAAATACAAAATAAATGTTAATATTATATTATATTTATAGAAAGAATAGTTTGATAATTAGGAAAACGTTACTAAAAATGTTTTATTAAAGGGAAGGGGATTGTTATGTTTTTAAAAAGGGGAATCATAACGGGAGCAGTACTAACTTTAGTACTAGGATTAACAGGGTGTAGTTCAACTGGAGGAAATAGCGCAGATGGGAAAGTTGAATTGAGATATGCTATATGGGATAAAACTCATATGGAAGCAGTAGAAACTTTAATAGAAGAATATGAAGAAAAGAATCCTGATGTAGATGTCAAAGTAGAGCAATATTCATTTGCTGATTATTGGACTAAAATGGAAACAGCTGCAGCTGGTGGATCTGCACCAGATATATATTGGATGAATGCTGTTAATTTTAATAAATATGCAGATAACGGTATGTTAGTTAATATGAAAGACTATATAAAAGATAAAAATGTTGATATGAGTCAATACTTAGAAAGTATAAGTAGTTTGTATAACTACAAAGGGGATCAATATGGAATGCCAACTTTCTGGGATAATAATATATTAATGATAAATACAAAGCTTATGGAAGAATATAAAATACCTGAGCCTAAAGAAAATTGGAATTGGGATGAAATGATAGCTTGGTTAGAAGATGCTAAATCTAAATTACCAAAAGATGTATACCCATTTACTTCATATGCAACAGAAAGTACACAATCAGGGGTATTTAATGAAGTGGCATCAGCTGGAGGTCAAGTAATAAGTGAAGATAAAACTAAGGCTATGTTAACTACACCAGAGACAAAAGAAGGCTTTAAGAAATACTATGATTTAGTTAAAAGCGATTTACATAGTCCACATGATATAACTCTAGAACTTACAGCAGGTACATTATTTAAGTCTGAAAAAGCATTGGTTTTACAAATGGGATCGTATGGATTATTACCATATTCAGATAAGGAACAAGCTCAAGTTGCTGGAAACTTTAAATTATATGAAATACCTACTATAAAAGAAGGTAATCCATCTAAAACTGTAATACATGGTTTAGGAAATGTTATATCGTCAAATTCAAAACATCCAGAAGAAGCATTTGATTTTATAAATTATATATCAAGTGAAGAATCTATGAAAAAATATACTGAATTAGCGTTAGTTCCACAAGCACATAAAAATGTTCAAGAATTATTTGGTAAAGTTATGAAAGAAAAGACAGGAATAGATACTGCAGTTATGTCTAAAGTTGCTGAAAATGCTATGCCTCTTCCTAATAGTTTTGAAACTTCAAAGTGGGATAAAGCTATAATGGATAATATAACTAAGTTTATGCAAGGCGAAATATCTTTGGATGAGGCACTTGAAAATGCTCAAAAAGAAATGCAAGCAATATTAGATAAAGAAAAGAAATAGAAATTATAAGAGGGTGGCTAAATTTTTTAGTCATCCTCTTGAAATAGATAAAAGGGGGATTTAAGTTGCAAGCAGAAGTCATAAAAAAGAAAGCCGATAACACTGAAAGAATCAAAGCTAAGAAAAAGAAAACTTTAAAGAGTAACATGACTGGCTATATGTTTATACTTCCATTACTTATAGGTGTATTGGTATTTAACTTTATACCATTTATACTTAATTTATTTTACAGCCTGACAGATTTAAATGCTTTTGGAGGATGGAATTTTGTAGCAGCTGAAAACTTTACAAGGTTATTTAAAGATCCACTATTTTATAAATCAGTAGGGAACACATTTTTATACGTTATAGTCACTGTGCCGCCTATGGTAATAATATCTGTATGTATAGCAAACTTACTTAATAAAAATATAAAAGGTAAAGGAATATATAGAACTATTTATTTCTTGCCAGTTGTAACTATGGCTTCAGCTTCTACATTAGTATTTCAATGGATGTTTAACTCAAGATTTGGGTTAGTAAATCAATTTTTAGAGGCTATAGGACTAGAAGGTCAGTTATGGTTTACAGATCCTAACTTAGCAAGAGTGGTAATTATAGTATTTATAATATGGGGTGGATTAGGATATAAGATAATGATTTTCTTAGGTGGACTTCAATCTATACCAGAATCTTATTACGAAGCGGCCTCTATAGATGGAGCTTCTTCATTTAGACAATTTACTCATATAACTATACCTCTTTTAACACCGAGTATATTTTTTATAGTTATATGGTCGTTAATTGGATCATTCCAATTATTTGATGTTGTGTTTATGCTTATAAAGCAAGGTAGTCCTGCATATGAATCAACAATAACTATGACGAGATATTTTTATGATTTAGGATTTACATTAGGAGATAAAGGATATGCATCTGCAGTAGCTGTAATCTTATTCTTAATTATAATGGCAGTAACGTTAGTTCAATTTAAGCTACAAAAAAGATGGGTTCATTATTCAGATGAATAAGATTAGGGAGGTAGAATAATATGGAAATGAAAAAAAGCGCTAAAATATTAACTCATGTAGGACTTATACTTGTAGCAGCATTTATAGCATTACCATTTATATGGATGATATTAACATCTATAAAAACATTAGCAGAGGCAGAGGCTATTCCGCCTAAAATATTTCCAGAGTCTATAAGAATAGAAAATTACACTCAAATATTTAAGGAGTTTCCTTTTGCACAATATTATTTTAATACAATTGTAGTAACATTAGCATCAGTAATATTCCAGTTAATAATAGTAACACCAGCAGCATATGCCTTTGCTAGATTAGATTTTAAATTTAAAGAAGCTATATTTTTAATACTTATGGCAGCTATGATGGTACCAGGACAGATGTATTTAATACCTCAATATCAAATAATACAAGAAATGGGGCTTTTAAATACATTGACAGCAATTGTTTTACCAGGTGTATTTAGTATATATTATACATTCTTATTACGCCAACATTTCAAATCTATACCAAGAGATATGGAAGAGGCTGCAATAATAGATGGGGCTTCTCAATTTACAATATTTTTCAGATTAATGGTTCCAATAGTTAAACCAGCTCTTGGAACAGTAGCTATACTTGGAGGGTTAGGAGCTTGGAATAGTTTCTTATGGCCTTTAATAGTAAACTCTACACCGGATAAATTAACTCTAGCTGCAGGACTTAGAGTATTTGTTGGACAATATGGAACTCATTATCCTAGAATGATGGCAGGTGCAGTACTTTCTATAATTCCTATGGTTATAATATTTAGTATATTCCAAAAAAAATTCATATCAAGTATTGCAGTATCGGCAGGTAAAGAATAATAAAAATAAAAAAAGTCTACCCTAAAATGATTAATTATTTTAAGGTAGACTTTTTATAGTATCTACTATTTAAAATTTATAGAAAATATAATTTTAGCAAGCTCATTAAAAGGATTTTCCCATCTATGATTAGTTCCAGGTGGAATAGTTACACTATCTCCACATTCTAATGTGAATTCATCATTTTCTATGAAAATTTTAACTCTGCCTTCTAGAACATAAGCTAGTTCTATTGATTTATGAGACATAAGCTCATTTGATATATAAGAATTTGGTATTAAATTTACTATTGCAAATTCAACTGAATTTGCAGATTCTGGAGATAAAAGTTCAAATACTATGTCATTGTTTTTAGGAAATATTACTTTTCTTCGATTATCTTTTTTTACTATAAGTTCTTTATTATCAACCTCATCAACGAAGAAGGAAAATAAAGGTACATCTAATGCTTTAGATATAGCTTTTATAGTATTTAAGGATGGATTTGATAAACCTCTCTCTAATTGACTAAGTAATGATGGAGTTACGTTTGCTATTTTTGCTAAGTCTCTTATGCTTAAGTTTTTTTCTTTACGAATATGAGAAATTTTTTCGCCTATATCTATATTATCCATATATAATTCCTTTCTAAAAAAATAGTATACCTAAATTATAACAAAAAATATGATTGACACCTAGAACTACTTTTGTTATATTATTTTTAACAAAAGTAATATATATTTAACACTATGGGGAACTGGGGGATGTCAAAATGGATATTAGAGTAAGTACTTTTGGAGCAATTATAGGATTATTTTTAGCTATATTTATGATTATTAAAAAATTTCAACCTGTATATAGCTTAATGTTGGGAGCATTAATAGGAGGGTTAGTTGGTGGATTAAATATAGTTGATACAGTAGACTTAATGATGAATGGAGCTAAAGATATATCACCATCAATACTTAGAGTATTAACATCAGGAATATTAGCGGGAATTCTTATAAAAACAGGAGCTGTTGATAAGATATCTGAAGAAATAATAAGGGTACTTGGAAAAAAACATGCAATACTAGCTTTAGCACTATCAGCTATGATTTTAGCTGGGGTAGGTGTTAATTTGGATGTGGCAATTATTACAGTATCGCCAATAGCTTTATCTATAGGCAAAAAATTGAATTATTCTAAATTGGCAATATTACTTGCTATGGCAGGTGGAGGAAAGGCAGGGAATATTATATCTCCAAATCCGAATACTATTGCTATATCTGAAAATTTCAATGTAGATTTAGCTAAATTAATGTTTGCAAACTTTATACCTGCAATAGTTGGAATTATAGTAACTATAATTTTTTCTAATTTATTGACTCGCAAAGGCGAAAGTATAAAAGATGAAGACTTACAAAGTCAAAAAGAAGATTTACCAAGTTTATTTCAGTCTATAATAGGCCCTTTAAGTGCTATAGGTTTATTATCATTAGGAACTTTTACAGGAATACAAATAGATCCTTTAATAGCACTACCATTAGGTGGGTTTATAGGTTTGGTTGCTATGAAAAAAATAAATTATTTTAATGAGTATATGGGGTATGGATTAAGTAAAATGACTGGAGTAGCAATACTTTTATTAGGTACAGGAACTTTGGCAGGAATAATAAAAAATTCAGAATTACAACAAACTACAATACATATACTTAATATGTTAAGTATGCCAGAATTTTTGCTTGCTCCCATTTCAGGGATACTTATGTCCTTAGCTACAGCATCTTCAACGGCAGGAGCTACTATAGCTTCATCTACATTTGCAGATACTATAATAGATGTAGGTATAAGTCCTGTAGGTGGAGGTGCTATGATAAATGCAGGTGCTAGTGTATTTGAAAACTTACCGCATGGATCATTATTCCATTCAAGTGCAGGTGGGATAAATATGAAAATAGAAGAACGGTTTAAACTAATACCTTATGAAATGATAATAGGATTAGCTATGACGATAGTAAGTACAATTATATATGGAATAATTTAAACAATATAAAGACACGTTAAATAGTTTTATTATATATAAACATAATAAAACTATTTAACGTGTCTTTATTTGTTTTAAAATAATGAAAATGATCAGAAATACACGATAATTCAAAAAAGTTGAAATATATAGTAATATATAGTATAATTTATATAAATTGTGAAAATTTTATTTACTTTTGATTGTTAAATATAAGACGAAAATAAAATCTTATTTTATTAATCATTTTATTATTAACTAGAATATCTAAGGAGGGAATAAAATGGAGGTTACTACTAGTAAGCAGAACACCATTAATGAGGAAATTTCTAGCGGCAAGAGAAGGGTAAAAGCTGTAAGTACAGAAACATTTGTATTTATAGGGGTTTTATTAATTGGATTTGGATATGTTGGCAGTAAAATGGGAATGGGGCTTATGTTTAAGTCTATAATGAACACAGCACATGATTTACTATTAAATACTGTATTTTTAATAATGGCACTAGCAGTACTTGCAGGAGCGCTTAGTACATTACTTTCAGAGTTTGGAGTTACATCTTTACTTAATAAATTATTTGCAGGTTTTATGAAACCGTTATACAACATGCCAGGTGCGAGTATAGCAGGAGCGGTAACTACTTATTTATCAGATAATCCAGCTATAATAGCATTTGCAAATGATAAAAGTTTTACTAAGTATTTTAAAAAACATCAAATACCAGCTTTATGTAACTTAGGGACATCATTTGGTATGGGTCTTATAGTTACTACTTTCATGATGACTCAAGGTGCTGAGTATGTAGCACCCGCAATAGTTGGAAATGTTGCAGCAATTATAGGTAGTATAATAAGTGTTAGGATAATGCTTATATTCACAAAAAAATATTATAATTATGATCCAAAGAGTGAAGTCAAAGCAGCTGGAAAAGTAGATGCTATGGAATATAGAGAAATAAGGGATGGAAGTTTATTCCAAAGAATACTAGATTCTATGCTAGAAGGTGGTAAAAATGGGGTTGAACTAGGTATGGCAATAATACCAGGAGTATTGGTTGTATGTACTTTAGTTATGCTATTAACATTTGGACCATCGGTAGATCCTAAAACAGGAGCTGAAATTTATACAGGAGCTGCATATGAAGGTATAGGATTACTTCCAGCACTAGGCGATAAATTAATGTTTATACTAGGACCTTTATTTGGATTTACAAATCCACAGGCTATGGCGTTCCCTATAACTTCATTAGGAGCAGTTGGAGCAGCAATGAGTTTAGTTCCTAAGTTTATAAGTGAAGGTGTTATAACTCCAAATGATATAGCTGTATTTACAGCTATGGGTATGTGTTGGAGCGGATATTTAAGTACACATGTAGGTATGATGGATGCTTTAAATGCAAGAGAACTTACAAGTAAAGCCATAATTTCACATACTATAGGTGGTTTATGCGCAGGTATATCAGCACATTTTATATATATACTTATTTTTTAAGTTGAAATTTGCAATATATTGACATAGGATATGTTTTAAGTTATATAATATATATACAAATTATAAAGAGGTGCATATATTATGACTCAAGAAGAATATAAAAAACATTTAATAAGTTTAGAGGCTTATTACAAAACATTGACTAAAGTTGAAATGGATGAACTAGAAGGATTAATGGATCATACACTAGGTGATAGAATGTGTATAGATGGAGTGGATATATTTAAAGAAGATATTATAAGATTACTAAATGCTGTTAGATCAGGAACAGAAATATAATAATAAAAGGCTATCTCATACAACTTAAAAGTTATGGGATAGCCTTTTATTATGGTATTAACTAAAAATATAAAAAGGTGTTTACTTTATAAAATAAAAGGTATATATCAAACATAAGTTAAATAATAGATAAACAAAACTTATAATTACATTAGGAGGATATATATGGAATTAAAATCAATTGAATTAAAGGAAGATTTATACTGGGTAGGATCATTAGATCCTAACTTAAGAGTATTTGACATAATAATGTACACGCCATATGGAACAACTTACAATTCATATGTGTTAAAAGCAGGTGAGAAAACGATATTATTTGAAACTGTTAAGGTTAAATATTTTGATAGTTATTTAGCTAGACTTGAAAGTCTGAATATAGATTTAGAAAAAATAGATTATATAGTAGTCAGTCACACTGAACCAGATCATTCAGGTAGCGTTGAAAGAATGTTAAAACTTTCTCCTAAGGCAAAAATTATAGCATCACAAAATGCGATAAATTATTTAAAAGAAATAGTTAATTGTGATTTTGATTATATAAAAGTAGAAGACAATGATGAATTAAAAATTGAAAATAAAACATTGAAATTTTATTCAGTTCCACTACTTCATTGGCCAGATACTATATATACCTATATAGTAGAAGACCAAGTATTAGTTACATGTGATTCATTTGGAAGTCATTATAGCTGTGAAGGAGTAGTAAACACTAAAATAGAAAACAAAGAGCATTATATGGAGGCTTTAAGATATTATTATGAATGTATAATGGGACCTTTTAAGCCATATGTGCTAAAAGCTATAGATAAAATTAGGGATTTAAAATTAGATATGATATGTCCAGGACATGGACCAGTGTTAATAGAAAATCCTAGAGAAATAGTTGATATATATGAAAAATGGAGTAAGCAAGAGATTGTAGTTCCTAGAAAAGATATAACTATATGTTATGTAAGTGCTTATGGATATACTGAAGAGTTAGCTGAAAATATTAAAAAAGGTATAGAAGAACATAGTGATTATAAAGTAGTAATGTATGATGTTATAAAACATGATATAAATGAAATATTAAATTCTATAACACATTCACAAGGGGTATTATTTGGAACTCCAACAATTAATGGAGATGCACTAAAACCTATATGGGATATACTTGTAAATTTAAATCCTATAGTACATGGAGGTAAATTAGCATCAAGCTTTGGTTCATATGGGTGGAGCGGAGAAGGTATACCAAATGTTATGGAGAGATTAAGACAACTTCGTATGAAAACGATAGAGCCTTTAATTGTAAATTTTAAACCAAGTGAAACAGATTTATATGAAGCTCAACTTTTAGGAAAAAGATTTGTAGAAAAAACTATAAAAGTGCATACTAAAAAAGAAGGTACTAAAAAGTGGAAATGTGTAATATGTAATGAAGTATTTGATGGAGATGAAGCTCCTGATGTTTGTCCAGTATGTGGAGCAAAACATGATCAATTTATAGAAGTTATAGAAGAAAACATAACATTCAAAAATGATACAAATGAAAAGTTTGTAATAGTTGGTAATGGAGCGGCTGGATTTTATGCAGCAGATTCTATAAGAAAAAGAAACAGTAGTGCTAAGATAACTATGTTAACTAATGAATCAGAATTAACATATTATAGACCTGCGCTTTCTGATTTTATAAATGAAGATATTAAAAAAGAAGATTTTTATGTTGTAGATAAGTCTTGGTACACAGAAAATAATATAGAGTTTGTGCTTGGAGTTAATGTGAATAAAATAAATGAAACTGATAAAGAAATTTTACTAGATAATAATGATAAAGTTAAGTATGATAAATTAATACTGGCTAATGGAAGTTCGAACTTTATACCCCCTATAAAAGGCCATGATTTAAAAGGAGTTTATACTTTAAGAAATAAAAATGATTTAGATAATATTAAAAATGACTTAGAAAAAGCTAACAAGATAGTTGTAATAGGAGGAGGACTATTGGGACTTGAAGCCGCATATGAACTTAGAGTAGCTAATAAAGATGTAACTGTAGTAGAAGCTATGACCAATTTATTATATAGACAGTTAGATAAAGAAGGAAGCTTAGTATTAGAAGATACATTAAAAGAAAATGGATTGAAATTATTAACAAACACATGTGTAGATGCTATACAAGGAGACACAAAAGTATCTAAAGTTATATTTAAAGATGGAAATTCAATAGATGCGGATATGGTTATATTTTCTATAGGAATAAGGTCTAATATAAAAATTGCAAATGAAACTAGCATAGATACGGATAGAGGAATAGTAGTAGACAAATATATGAAAACATCTTCAAGGGATATATATGCATGTGGAGATGTGGCACAAATAGACTCTATGGTTTGGGCTATATGGCCAGCTGCTATAGATATGGGGAAGGTAGCAGGTGCTAATGCATGTGGTGATAAAGTAGAGTTTAAAGTTGAGGCTTATCCTGTAGGACTAGATGTATTTGATACTAAAGTATTTAGTATAGGGGATATAACTAATGTTGATGGGTGTATAAGCTTAAATAACAATAATAAATATAAAAAATTATTTTTTAAAGATGATGTTCTAGTTGGGGCTATATTTATAAATGATTTGAGTACTAATGTTAAAACTATTAACCTTATGTCACAAAAAGCTTTAGTATCTGAAGTATTAAAAAACAATTTATTATAAATGAATTAAAATATAAAAAAGCTACCTTAAAAATAATTATTATTTTAAGGTAGCTTTTTTATGTATTATTACAAAAAAGTAAGAAATATGTAATACTAAAAACTATAAATATATTGTATAATAAGAGAATGAAATAAAAGAAAAATAGATAAAAGGGAGTTAATTGACAATTTAGGGATGGAGGTTGTCTATGAAGACAAAAAAGTTGTTAAATAAAAATATAATACAATATGGATTTTTAGTGTTTATATTAGGAATAACAAGTTATTTAGTTTATAAAACTTTAGATATAAATATGCTTGGTAAAGTTGTAAAGATGGTAGATAAAAAGTTTATATTTTTAGGTATGGGAGCGGTCATGCTTCATATGCTTTTAGAAGGTTTAGTTTTAAAAATAGTTATAGATAGTATACACAAGGTTAAAACAAGGTTTATAGGGTTTAAACTAGCTACTATGGGATTTTATTATAATTTAATAACGCCTTTTGCATCAGGAAGTCAGCCTATGCAAATATATGTGCTTAATAAGTGCAAAATGCCTGCTAGTAAAGCAACTGCAGTTATAATGAATAAATCTATTATTTACCAAGTTGTGGTCACTGTTTACTGTTCTATATTAGTATTATTTAATACTGCTATATTAAAAGAACTTAGAGGCATTATGCCTTTAATATTAATTGGAATAGCTGTAAATGCATTTACTTTAATAATGTCAATGCTAGTTGTATATAATCCTGAAATAGTAAAAAATTTAACAAAATATGTTATAAAAAAATTAGCTAGATTCAAAGTATTTAAGTTTCTAGAAAATAAAATAGACAAGATAGAGAGCTTTGCAGATGAATATAGTTATTCTGTAAACTTATTTATAAAAAATAAAAAAGCATTAGCATTGACACTAATAATAACTGTGATTCAGTTAAGTGTTTACTTTAGTATTTCTTTTTGGATATATAAAGCTTTTAATTTAACAGGACACACATATATATATATGTTAACATTACAAGCATTTTTATATATGGCTATATCACCGATACCGACACCAGGAAATGCTGGGGCTAGTGAATTAGCATTCTTTGCTATATTTAAAAGTGTGTTTCCACAACCTCTCATGGGATATGCAGTATTTTTATACGGAGGACTGGTGTATTATGCAGTATTAATAGGAAGTGGAATATTCACTATGATAACTCATCATACTATGAAAAAGAAAATTGAAAAAATTAAAAATGAAAAATCTAAATCTGAAAATAAAGAATATGCATTGTAAAAATATAAATCAAGATAGTTTTGGAACTGCAGCGAATGTTTCTGGGGATAATGCTATAGGTGAGTAATAGATCAAGTTAATAAAAAATGGGATATCTTAAGTAATATTTACTTTAGATATCCCATTTTTTTTAGTCTAATATATTATATATAATTGAATTTGCTATAGATAATAATATAGAAGCACCTATTGCACTTAAAAATCCGTATAAATGAACTCCAGGAACTAAACTAAATGCTAGTTTTAAAACAATACCATTTATAATTAAAGAAAATAGTCCTAAAGTTAAAAATGTTATAGGAAGAGAGAAAAACTTAAGTATTGGTTTTACTGTTAAGTTTAAAGCTCCAAATATAAGTGTTAATATAAGCAAAGAACCAAATGAGTTAATTTGAACACTACTCATTAATATTGATACTAAATATAGTGATATAGCATTAACGACTATAAATAAAGATATCTTTTTCATAAATAAAACTCCTTTCAATTGGGTTTGATCATAAATTTCTTTTATAATATTTTAGCCATAATTACACAAATTATTTTTTAAAAAAAATATATATATTAATATATTCCCATAAAAAGAAAATTTACACAAATAAATTAAAAAAAATTACCAAGGCTTAGCCCAAGAAGCTTTGTAATATTCTTCTTTCCAAACTAAGTCGGTAGAAACTCTAAATATATCACTAGATATAGCTGATTTATAATAAATATTAATTACGCTTATTTTATCACATAACTCATTATTAATAACAACTTTAAAATTGTCAGACTCGAATATACTATCTTTTTCGGTAGGCTCATCCAGAGCTACACTAAACATAGGACCGTATCAAGCACTTACTTCTTTTATATACACTCTTAAATACCTATTATCAACTTGAAATTCTTTAAACATACTATTGAGTTCACCTTTAGCTGAATTGCTAATATTTATAATCATAAAAAACACATCCTTTAATATTATGTAATATATATAATATACCCTAAATTTAAAATTAATAAATTACAATATTGTTAAGCATTAATTAAGGTATTATTGATATAATTCAAATAGGGGTAAGTATGGGGAGCAAGAAAAAGGATAAACTTTATAAAGTATTTAGTTTTTTAATAATATTATTGGGAATGATATTGTTTGGTATAAATAGTTATTGAAGTTTGATAGGTGTAATTATATTTGTGATTTCAAATATAATTCATAAAATTATAGGATATGTAAAAAATAATTGCATATTAAAAAAAATATACCAATACAAATAAAGATATAAGGTTTAGAGAAAGGTGTAATACTATAAAGTGGACATTGGTTATATGACTATTAAACTTAGAGTTAGATTATAATATAGAGATTGTACAAATTAATTAAAAATTATTGTACAATTTTGTATAAAGCAACTGATAAAGGATTGATATTTATAGATACAACTTATATAAAGTATTGGAAGATAAGTAAAAAAATATTTTAATGCAAATTACAAAAATTGAGAAATTTAGAATAAAATTAAATTTCTTGTAATATTACACAATAAACAGTTATAATATTAGATATAGTACTCATACAATAAAAATGAGTTAGGCAAAGGTTATTAAGAATTAGAATATTATAAACTTAATCATAAATAGAAGGGATATATGGCTATGTTTTTTTTCGATTTTTTTAAAGGAAATAAAAAGAAAATAAAAGATGAAATAAGCGAATTAAAAATTGAAAGAGAATGCTTAGATAAGGAATTTAACAAGCACCATAATAAGTATGAGGAGCTATGGAGAAAATACCACAGCAATGAAATGAATTATACTTCAGCTATGAAGGTAGATAATAAGTGCTATGAGTTAAAGGCAAGAATAAAAGAAATTGATAAGAAGATAAAAGAATTAGAGGATAAACTTTAAATAAAAAGCTTATATATTTTGATTATATAATCAAAATATATAAGCTTTTTTTATGTCTATACTCACATAGATACATTATTTTACATAAAATTATATAAACGACATACAAAGGAAGTGTTTATTTTGAAACTTGATAAAAGATTTGTACAAATAGATATGTTACCGATTTATAAATATACACTTGCAAATTCTAATTTACGAAAAGAAATATCAACTAGTTCTGATGTTTTACTAGTTATACCAAAATACTCTAAGGTAGAAGTTATAGACGAATATGATGAGTGGAGTAAGGTTAAATATAACTCAAATATAGGGTATATACACAAGGATTTATTATCTATTAGCAAATATCCTTGGAGTAATTTAAATCTTAGAGAAGAAACTTCAACTCAGTCAAAAATTATAGCTGTAATACCTAAGGGAGTTAGAATAGAGATTATTGACAATTTAGGTGATTGGAGCAAGGTTATTTACAATGAAGAGTTAGGATATATTTTTAATTATTTTTTATCTGATGATGGAAATAATCCAAATATTTTAGATTATACTAATTTTTATAAAGACATGTCTAAGTTTGTTAATGAAAATAAAATAAAAAGCCCTACAGATTATTTACTAGTAACTGACTTAAAAAATAAATACACTTATGTTTTTAAAAAAGATAATAACATATGGATTAATTTATATAAGTGGAAATGTACTGTTGGAAAACCAAGTACACCTACTATAAGCGGCATATTTTATATAAATGGAAGAAAATCATATTTTGGAACAGAGGATTACAGCGTTAAGTATGCAACTAGAATAAAAGATGGTTATTATTATCATTCTATTTTATATGATTCAACAGGAAGCTATGTAATAGATGGAAGGATTGGGAAAGCTTTAAGTCATGGATGTATAAGGCTAGAATTATATAACGCTAAATGGATATATGATAACATTTTAGATACAACTACAACTGTTATACATTAACAACTACATGGCTAGAATTACACTTAATTTATATTTTATGTTATTATATACTAAAGCACTTATGAAAGGAAATAAAAAATAATGGGAAAAACACTAGTACTAGCAGAAAAGCCTTCCGTAGGAAGAGATTTAGCTAGAGTATTAAATTGTAAACAAGAAAAAAATGGATATATAGAAGGTTCTAACTATATAGTAACTTGGGCACTTGGACATTTAGTCACGCTGGCTGAAACTGAAAGTTATTCAAATAAATATAAAACTTGGGATATAAATGATTTACCTATACTTCCTAAATACATGAAAACAGTAGTTATAAAAAAAACATCTAAACAGTTTAATACAGTAAAAGCACAATTAAATAGAAATGATGTTGATAACATTGTTATAGCAACTGATGCAGGTAGAGAAGGAGAACTTGTAGCAAGATGGATAATAGAAAAAGCGCAAGTTAAAAAGCCTATAAAGCGTTTATGGATTTCATCTAGTACAGATAAAGCTATAAAAGAAGGTTTTAGTAAATTAAAAGAAGGCAAAGAATATGAAAATTTATATTACTCAGCAATAGCAAGAGCTGAAGCTGACTGGTTAGTTGGAATAAATGCAACTCGTGCACTTACAACCAAGCATAATGCACAACTTTCTTGTGGTAGAGTACAAACTCCAGCTGTTAATATGATTTATAAAAGAGAAGAAGAAATTCAAAAATTTAAACCTAAACAGTATTATGGAATAAGTTTACAAGCACCTATGTTTAAATTGTCATGGATAGATGCTAAAAATAATAGTCAAAATAGTTTTGATAAAGAAAAAGTAGAAGTCATATTATCAAAAATAGAAAACAAGAATGCTGAAATAGTAGATGTTAATAAAGCTTATAAGAAAAAATATTCGCCAGGATTATATGATTTAACAGAGCTTCAAAGAGATGCTAATAAGATATTTAACTTCTCTGCCAAGGAAACTCTATCTATAATGCAAAAATTATATGAACATCATAAGGTGCTTACATATCCTAGAACGGATTCTAAATATATAAGTACTGATATAGTAGATACTTTAAAAGATAGAATTAGAGCTGTTAGTGTAAGCGATTATGCTAGAGTTTGTACTAAGATATTAAAAGGAAAGATAAATGCTAATAAGTCATTTGTTGATAATTCTAAGGTTACAGATCACCATGCTATTATACCTACAGAAGAAAGAGTATTTTTAAGTGATTTAAGTGATAAAGAACGAAAAATATATGATTTAGTTGTAAAAAGATTTTTAAGTGTTTTAAGCGAACCTTTTGAGTATGAGCAAACTTCGATTAAAGCCATTATTGAAGGGGAATCTTTCGTAGCTAAAGGCAAAAAGATCGTAAAACTTGGATGGAAAGAAATTTATGCTAATTTAGATGAAGACGATGATAATGATCAAAACCTTCCAAGTTTAAATAATGGAGATATTTTAAAAATAAGTAAAGCGAGCATGACAAGTGGAAAGACTCAACCTCCAAGACCTTTAAATGAAGCTAGTTTATTAGCTCAGATGGAAAAAGATGGACTTGGAACTGTTGCAACTCGTGCTGATATAATAGAGAAAATTTTTAATTCTTTCTTAGTGGAAAGAAGAGGAAAAGATATATTTATAACCTCTAAGGGTAAGCAGTTGCTAGAGCTAGTACCTAGTGAGCTAAAGTCGGCTGAACTTACTTCTTCTTGGGAAAAAAAGCTTAATGATATATCTAGTGGTAAATTAAAAAAAGATGCTTTTGTTAATGAAATGAAAACTTATACTAAGGATATTGTCAGTGAAATCAAGAGTAGCGATGCTACATTTAAGCATGATAACTTAACTAAAAATAAGTGTCCTGAGTGTGGTAAGTATATGCTTGAAGTTAATGGGAAAAGAGGTAAGATGTTAGTTTGTCAGGATAGAGATTGTAATACTAGAAAGACTGTCTCACAAACTACTAATGCTAGATGTCCTATTTGTCATAAAAGATTAGAATTACGAGGCGAAGGTGATGCTAAAACTTTTATTTGTAGTTGTGGGCATCGTGAAAAGATGAGTACTTTTAATAAGAGAAAAAAAGAAGAGAGTAATAAGGCCTCTAAAAGAGATATCAATAAGTACTTAAAGGGTCAAAATAAGCAAGAAGAGAGTTTTAATAATCCTTTTGCAGAAGCGTTGGCTAAGCTTAAAAAGTAATGTGCTTTATATAAATTAATAATAAAAAAGAAGTTGCTTATTTAAGTTAAGCAACTTCTTTTTTATTTAATTGTATTTAAATAGTTATAAGTTAATTATAATATTTAGCTAAAAAAAACGCTTTAAATCTCAATGATAGGATTATTATTAAAGATTTAATTAGGTACTAATTTTTAGTTATATAGCTTTTTCTAAATAATGAATATAGTAGAGCTATTATTCCTATAGCTACTATTAAAGCATTAACTGATAAGTTTAGTAAACCGCCTATTATAAATACAACACCCATTAATACAATAGTTATGGCTTCCAATTTTATAGTTTTTTGTCTGTCTATTTTGCCAAGTCGTTTTGATAATCTTTCAAAATACTCTTCTTTAAAGATATAATTGCTAAATTTTATTTGGATGAATCCAAATATAAATGCTGCTATACCCAAGAATACATGTAAATAGTTTATATTATTCATAGTTGTCACTCCTTTTTTATATTTTAATATTATATCATTTTGATTAAAATTTTAGTATAAATTATTTAATATTAAAAATACCATAGATAAAATATCTATGGTATTTTTTAGCACCAATTAGTAACTAAAAAGTTAGCTATATTTTCAAATGGTATTTTTTCATTTTTTAATAACCCTTGAATAACTAATCCATCAACTATAGAAACCAATAAAAAAGATAGTGCTTCAGCATCTTTTGTGCCTGTGTTTATAATTTCTGATTTTAAAGTATTTCTCCATTGTATATATTTAATTTTTATTTGATTTTGTAAAGTGTTATTCCCAGTGATTGCTTCACATAATACATACATATGTATTCTACCTCTATCTTCTATTGTAGATATTTTTTCTAAGATAAGATTAATCATCTGATCTTTTGAGGTTTTTGAATCTAATCCCTGGACACAGTTTAAAACTGCATTGGTTATTATTTCTAAATGCATATTAGCAACATCTGCTATTAAGTCATCTTTTGAAGAGTAGTGGTAATATAAAGTACCTTTACTTATATCAACAGCTTTAGCTATATCAGCAAGACTAGTGTTTTTTATACCATTTTTTGTTATTAATTCTGTAGCAGCTAATAAAATATTTTCTTTCATATTATTTGGTTTCATAGAATCAACCTTTCATAAAAAACTTACTATTTTGTTAAAATAATTATAAACGTATAAGAAAATGTTGTCAATGAACCTTGTTATTTGAGAAATGGAAATTTACTGAATTTTTAGTTATTGACTTTTACCCTAAGTAAGAGTACAATGAAAATAAGTATCGGTCGATCGACCGGTTGAATAAATTTATGTTAAACAACAGATAATTAGTGCAAGTTAATAATTATATTTATATAAAGTGAGGGAGTATATATGAGTAAGGTTAAAATAATAACGGATAGTTCTTGTGATTTAAATAAAGATATAGTTGAAAAATATAATATAGGGATTGTAGGTCTTAATGTAGCATTTGGGGAAGAAAATTATATTGATGGAGAAATGGATAATGATACTTTTTATGAAAGAATGGATAATGAAAAACATCTTCCTAAGACATCATGTCCATCTCCTGAAAAGTTCGCAAAAACTTATGAATGTGAAGAAGATGAAGTATTAGTGATTACGATAACTTCAAAGTTATCAGCTACATACTCAACGGCAATACTTGCTAAAAATATGTTTTTAGAGGAACATAGTAAAAAAAATATTGAAGTTGTAGACAGTGAAAATGGATCAGTAGGGCAAGGACTTTTGGTTGTGAAGGCAGCTCAGTTAGCTCAAGAAGGTAAGTCTTTGAGTGAAATTGTTGAAACAATTGAAAAGTTGAAAAATGATGTTGTTTTCTTTGGATCTCTTGAAACTTTAGAAAATGCTATAAAAGGTGGAAGAATAAATCCACTAGCGGGAAAAATTATAAATGCACTTAATTTTAAGGTTATAATACAAATTGTTGATGGAATCGTTAAACCAGTAGATAAGGCTAGGGGAGATAATAACTCTATTAAAAAGGTAATAGATAATATTTTAAAAAGAATTAATGAAAAGGAAAATAGAATACTTGCTATAGGGCATTCTAACTGTTTAGATAAAGCTTTAAAAGTTAAAGATATAATGATTAAAGAGCATAACTTTAAAGATGTGACTATTAGTGAAGTTGGATCTGTTATGGGAACATATACATCAAAAGGTGCTATTTTAATAAGTATTTTATAAAAAAATAGACTGTCTCAATTGAGATAGTCTATTTTTTTTATATTTCTAACATATTCACAACAGTTGTATAAACCTTTAATATAATTTTCTTTGTAAAATTAATTATTTAGGTAACTTCCTTTATATGTTTACATAACTTTATTCAAGTAAAGAGTAAAATCGATGATTATAAAATTTACGATATAAAAAAGTAATCCCAATAGACATATATAGTTACAAGAAAAGAGATTAATGTATATAAAAGGGAAATTGAAAACGGGATACTATTAAAAAATCTAAGTTTGTAATTACGAGTAGTTTCCTTATCTATAGCAATAGCTGTTGTATAGTGTAAAAATCTATTATATACGTTGTCTTCAGTAGAAAAAAATCCTATTAGAGTAGTGAAAAGTACTCCAACTATTAAAGACATATCAATAAAAGAAAGGCTTAGGGCGTTGCTTAAGAAATGATTTGACAAAACTATAATGAATAAAGTCAAAATAGCTACTAAAATTTTTTTCAATGTAATACCTCCTTGAATCATTTAATATTATTGTATGGATTTAATCAGTTTTCGGCAACATAAAAAAGGTTACTCTTTTGTTAATATAGAAATATAATATAATTAACTTTTAATTTTTACACAATAAATAAAAATTTAAAATTGGGAGATAAGAATATGAAAGATATTAAGCTGGTAAAAATTGTGAGTGATATATATAATATGAACATAAATGAGATAAAAGAATCAAATATAGGAGTGGAGATACAAAGTTTTCCTCAAGATATATTAGATAAAGATTATAGTGAAATATTAAAAGAATGTAAAAATAAGTTATATAGTTTGAATTGTACAATATCATTGCATGGAGCATCTTTTGACTTAAGCCCAGGAAGTACAGATAAAAAAGTATTAGAGTTAACTAGATTTAGATATATGCAGTGTATAGAAATTGCTAAAAATATAGGGGCTAATTATGTTATTTTTCATAGTCAATTAAATCCGTTAATAAGTGTACCTAGAATAAGAAAACTTAAATTAGATAACCAAATTAATTTTTGGAAGAATTTATTAGAAGAGATTAATGATTTAAATATAACGATTCTTTTAGAAAATGAATATGATGATAGTTATGAAGAGCTATTATATATATTAAAGGAGGTTAATTCCAATAAACTTAAAATGTGTTTAGATACAGGACATGTATTAGCTTATTCGAATAGAAAATTAGAAGAGTGGGTAGAAAAATTAAAAGATTATATACAATATATTCATCTACATTTTAATGATGGTAGTTTCGACTCTCATACTGAACCAAATGAAGAAGAATTAATGTTATTTAAAGATATACTTAAAAAGAATAATATAAAACCAATAGTATCGTTAGAATACATTACATGTAATATAAAAAGTGAAGTTAAAAGAATTAGAGGATCTTTAAATAATTAGATGTAAAACTATAAAAGGCAATAATAGTTCAATTACTATTATTGCCTTTTATAGTTTTATTAAATTTAATTTTAAGACTGTATTTTAAACTCTTTTTATTTAATTACAGTTATATTATAATGTTTAAGACTATTAAAATCATATAAAAATATAAATAATAATAGATTTCCATAAATTAAAATCAATAAACAGTATATTAATACACAAAGGAGACAAAACTTATTGGATAGAAACACATAGTTGTAGAGGATGTGAATTATATGAAAACAAAATCAATATTATTAGTAATGATTTTTTTACTTGTGCCTATAATAAGCACTGCTAGTTACAATAAATCTAATCAACTATCTACAAGAGAAAAGATAGCGGATTTTCAATATTTGTACAATGTTATAAAAGATGGATATCCTTATTTAGATGTAAATGAGAGACGTAATAATATAGATTGGTTAGCAAATAAGAACGAATACATAACAAAAATTAAAAATACTAAAACAGATGAAGAGTTCATAGAAGAATTATCATATATAGTATCAGACTTAAATAATAGGCACACACAAATAATAGACAATAAAAACAAATATGAATCATTTAAAAAAGCATATGAAAATAATAATTGGTATAATTTTTTAAATGATAAAAAAGTTGTGGATAGATATAATTATATGATAACTAAATTTAAATTACCAAAGGTCATTTATCCAAAAAAAGAACTTATATTAGAAGATGTAGTTAAAGATGAAGTTGGGTACATATATCTACCATCAATGGTATCAAGAAATGGATCTACAAAAAAGGATTTGAAAATTATTGGTAATTATATTGATACTTTAGATAACTATAAAGCTTTGATTATTGATATAAGAGGAAATTTAGGAGGTAGTGATACTTATTGGGAAGGTGTAGTATCTAAACTTATAGAAGAAGACACTAACATAGGTGGATATAGACTTTATAGAAATAACAGCAAGGTAATTAAACGCTATACTAAGGTAAGAAAATTAAAATTAGAGCCTATTGAAAAAATAAATCTAGATATAGAAAACGATGATATGAAATCATATATAAATAATTTTACAGATTTTGAAAAAATATCATATTCTATAAAATCTACTAAAAGTTCTAAATTTAAAGGTAATATATATGTTCTTATAGATAAAAAGGTATATTCATCAGCAGAGGCCTTTTCTATGTTTTGTAAAGAAAATAAATTTGCAACATTAGTAGGAGAAACTACTGGTGGGGATGGTGGTGGAATAGATCCAGTTTTATTTAAGTTGAAAAATAGTGGTTTAGTAGCTAGAATGGCAAGCTGTATGTATTTAAATAATAAAGGAGTATGTGATGAAGAATTTAAAACTGTTCCAGATTTTAAAATGAAAAACTGTACAAGAACTGTGAATTTTAAAAATGATAATTGCATAAAAGAGGTTTTAGAACTTGAAGATCATTAAGAGTGTAATATAACGATATCTAAATAAATATTTTATAAGTTTAGTTTTAATTGGGCAATATTAAAGATATGAAATTATAAAAAGTGTAAAATGTTTAAATATGTCAAAGAAAGGTATATATAATAATGTCGATATATTAAAATTAATTACTCGGGAGGGGACATCATGAAGTTTAACAAATCATTAATAATTGCACTAGGGTTAGTAGTAGTGTGTGGAGTCGGGGTAAGTTATTCTTTAGCTAAAGAAGATAAATCAGAATACTTAACAAAGGAGCAAGCTAAGACTATTATTTTAGAAAAAGTTCCAGATGGAAAGATATTAGAATTTGCATATGATAATGAAGATAATTCGCCTAAATATGATGCAAAAGTGGTAAAAGATAATATGAAATATGAAGTTGATGTAGATGCAGAAACTGGGAATATTGTTAATTTTACTCAAGAAGTTCTTAAAGAAACTAATACAAAAAAAACTTCAGGTAAATTAATAAGTGAAGATAAAGCAATGGATATAATGCTTCAAAAGGTTCCAAAGGCAACAGTTCAAACTTTCCACTTAGATAAAGAAGGTAAATCACCTGAATATGAAGGTGAACTTATAAAAGCAGATACAAAATATGAAATAACTGTAGATGCTAAAACAGGAGATATAAAAGAGTTTAGTCATGAACAAATTAAAGTAAAAGATACTACTGATGATCAGTATGGAGATATAAAAATTAATGACTAAAGTAAGAAAAGTGTAGCTATCTAATAATTAGATGTTTA
>NZ_JBOFKN010000069.1:0-71904 GCF_051657365.1 Paraclostridium sp. | reverse complement strand
AATTTCATCACAATATCTATTTAGTATGTGATAATCTCCATTATATAAATTTTTATAAATAAATCCATCTCTATTAAAAGATCCTAATTTAAAATACCCTAATTTTTTATATTTCAACACTTCTGATAATTTAAATAATGGCTCATCTTTATATTTTGAAGAATTTGTTATCATTTCATTTACTGCTCTAACACCTTCATTAACCTTTATAGCATCATCATAATATCTTATATAAGAATCCTCTTTATTTACAAATAAAGACATTGAGTAAATATTTTTATCATCAGGACAAATATCATTTTCAACCCAAAATTCTAATGCTAAAGGTTGGTTGAAATTTTGGTTTTCGACCCATAAATTTGTATTTCTATCTGTGAAACAACAATTACTTATTTTTTTTTCATTAATCATAAGTTCAATCTTGCTACTATCCAAAAAACCTTTTGAAAACTTAGAAAAACAAGTTAATGGAGTTCTTTTTATGTCATGTTCATCAAATTTATTGTATATTTCTATATCACTATCTTTTACTTTTTTTATTTTATTTATCTTAAAATAAGTTGGAATATATTTCATTGATTTTTCATAATCTTTTAATTCTCTTTGGCTATTTACAAAGAATCCATTTAAAATATATTTTTCATACAATTCGAATTCTATCTCAGTATTTGATATATATTCTGCTTTAAATCCTGTAGGATTGTGAAAATTATTAAAAAACAACTCATATTTAATATTTTCTTTAAAAAATTCTTTTCTTATCTTAACTAAAGTTGAAATTGTAGAGGTTTTACTTCCTATCATTTCGGTTTTATTATTGAGAATTTTTAAGTTACCTTTGTTTGTACAAATCAAATTTTTTGGTCCACTTATTTTAAAAATAAACTTACTATATTTTTTCTTCAATGATTCTAAATATTTTGATTCAAAATTTTTTATGGACATATCATCAGGTATCTCAATATTTACAATAGAACCATCTACATTGACTATTACTTTCCCAAATTTAAAACTAATACCTCTCATAAGTTCTCCCTAATATATAAGTTTAAGTTTTATATCATTGTTAAGAATTTTTTCTTTTAATTTATCAACAATATCTTCACCTTTAAACTCACTATATAACATATTGTAAACATTAGGCCTTCTTAATTTGAACGCCTCTAATTGCCTTTTAAAGTCATCTTCTTTCATTTCATTAATACACACTTCATATAAGTACTCAGGTATTCTTTCGTTGTTTTCTTTATCAAGCATTTCTACCATTTCTTTATATGATTTTACATTATATCCATCTTCTATAATTTCATCTAAATTCATATTTATTATAAAATCTTCTTCAACTGAAGCAGCTTCAAATAAATCTTTTTTAAATAAATTTATATCAGAATTTTTTTCAAATTTTATATTTTTCACTTTTTCTTCTAAATCATCAGGTAATATTATTTCAACTTTATTTTCCCTAATAATTTCTATATATTCAAATTTTTTATTACCTGTAACTACCTTTTTATTTGAATCTAATTTAACTAATTTTAAATCAAATTCCATATTAGCATTTACGTCATTTATTGCGTCGTTCATAAACTTTATTAAATCTTTGTTTATTAATTTTACAGAAAATAACTCATTCCATTCTTTCGTTGATTTAATAAGCTTTTTATTAAATCTAGACATTAATATTGCTAATGGGATTGAATGGGATTTTTTCAATTTAAATATATTATCGGTTACTAATGAATATCCGCTTTTTCCACAATATAATTCCTTTATAAATTTATATTCAAAATTGAAAAAAGTACTTTTTTCATTACAAGCTCTGTCAGTTATAATATTTGCACTTTCTTTTTTAGTAACTGTATTTGTTAATAAAACCTCACTTCTAGTTAATCTTGAAATTCTATCATATAAAAGACTAGGTCTTATTTTATTAAAGTATTTTTGTCTATGTTTTGATGTTATTTCTATCTCTCTATCAGAAGTAGACATCTTATTTTTTAAAAAATCTAATATTTTATCTTCATTTTTTTCAATCCCTATATTTTTATATAATTTATTTCTAAGTATTCCAATCCCTAGAATAAGTATTTTCCATTCCACATTTGTTAATCTTTCGCTCTTTAGTTTGCTTTTTTCTATTTTACTTATCATCTGCAGAAAGGATAAATTTATTTTGATTTTCATTTTATCCTCCGTCATTAAAAAAACTTTTTATTTCTATCTTATAAGCTGCAATCAAAAAAATCAAAAAACCAAAAATAAGTATGTAAAATTTCCAAAAAAATATAGCGTAATTTTCGCCCTCCACTTTTTATCAAAACGTAATTTTTACCCTCCACTTTTAGCTAAAAACGTAATTTTCACCCTCTACTTAGGTGTTTTTGCGTAATTTTCACCCTCCACAGTCTTTCGGTAGCCCTTGATTTTATTAATGATTCGTAACTCTCTCTAGTATTATATATATAGTATTTATATATAAATACTATATATATTAATAAGTATTTAAATAATAATAGTAATTTTGATATCAAAATTTTAAAAAAAATTTAAAAAAATCTTTTGATAGATTTTTTAATTTTTTATAGTTTTAAAAAATAATGAAATACAACTACTAAATATATAAATAACTTCGATTTTAAAGTGGATAATACTTAATTTAAGAGACTTCATGCACCTTGTTCGATAAAATTCACTACTAATTAAATAAAAGCCTTAAAAATGGCTTATATAAAAAAATGAGGAAGATTAATTCTTCCTCAAATAATATTAAAATGTATTTGTTTCGTTCCATTCAATTAATTCTTCTGGAATTTCGTAAACAAATTGACTTAATTTAGTTTCTGTCATACCTCCATTTACATTAACTCTATATTTAGCTCTCGATATAAAGCATAGCTTTTTAGCTCTAGTCATTGCAACATACATAATCCGTCTTTCTTCTTCGATTTGTTCATTCTCATATGCCGTAAAAGAAGGGATTATTCCTTGTTCACAACCAATTACAAATACAACATTAAAACCTCTTCCTTTTGATGAGTGCATAGTCATAAGATTTACCTTTCCCTCTGAAAATTCGCTTAAACTATTATCATCATCTGACATTAATTTTATTTGGTATAATAATTCCTCTGGATTTTTATACTCCTCAGAAAGCCTATTTAATATTTGTTGAAGTCTTTCAATATTTTGAACTCTTGTAAATACCTCATCTGCTGGAATATGTTCACTATATTTAGTTTCTTCTAACACAAAATCAATAACATCTGATAACGATTTATTATTGTTAGTAAGCATATCACGACTTTCATTTATTATTGAACAAAACCCTTTAATTTGATCTCTAGTTGAAGTTTGTAGTATTGCAAACATTGGAACTCCAGCTTGAAAAGAAAGCTCTTTAAAATCTCTTAATGCTTTTTCTCCGACTCCACGTTTAGGAACATTTATAATTCTTTCAAGATGAAAATCACTTGAATTAACGATAAACTCTAAATAAGCTAGCATATCTTTTATTTCTTTTCGCTGAAAGAATGATATATTTTTATTTATTTGATAAGGAATTTCGTGTGAAATAAGTTTTTGCTCTATTGTCTTATTTAAGTCATTGTTTCTATATAAAATTGCAAAATCTCTATATGAAAACCCGCATTTTGCTCTTAACTCCTCTATTTTAGAGCATACAAAATCAGCTTCAGCTTCCTTTGACTGCAAACAATTATAAGATACTTTTTCTCCAATCTCATTATTTGTTCTCATCCATTTTTTAATTCTATATTTATTATTATTTATTAGATGATTTGATGCTTGTATTATATTATCTGTACTTCTAAAATTTTCTTTTAAAGTTATTAATTTAGAATTAGGGATTTTTTTATTAATATTCATTATTAAATTTGGATCTGCATTTCTGAATCCATAAATAGATTGATCATCATCATAAATACAAAATAAATTCCCTGAATTTTTAGTAAGTAATCTTAATACCTCTTCTTGAACTGGATCAACGTCTTGTGCCTCATCACATAAAACATATAAATATCTTTTTGTTATTAACTTTCTTATTCTTCTTTTTTTCAACATATCTCTTAACCGAATTATCAAATCATCAAAATCATATAAATTCATTGTTTCTTTTTTAAATTCATATAATTTATATATTTGGTATGATGAGATTTTTTCGTTTAAATCTTCTTTAAGTTCTTCTAAATCAGACTTTTCGTATCCATCTCTTTTTAGAAGTTCTTCATCTTCCATGTATTGAGTTATTTTTTCTTTTCTTTCCAATATT
The DNA here is from genome assembly GCF_051657365.1 of Paraclostridium sp. Lineage (NCBI taxonomy): Bacteria > Bacillati > Bacillota > Clostridia > Peptostreptococcales > Peptostreptococcaceae > Paraclostridium > Paraclostridium sp. The sequence goes on along the minus strand of NZ_JBOFKN010000069.1, from coordinate 67,616 downwards.
GTTTTTTCAACTTCATCGCAGTGTATTCCACTAGATTTAAACTTTGAAATACATGCAATAGCTCCCTTTACATTTAGTTGTTCTTTTGGGATTTCTAATTTCAACAAAACTTCACGAATTATCTTATTTTTATCATCCTCGTCAATTAAACTAAATTTTCTTCCAAAACCTGCTTGTTCTCCATATTGTTTTAACATTTTTAATGCAAACGAATGGAATGTGCTTATAGTAGCTTCATTCTCTATATTGAAATTGGATAACTCGGTTGAGATTCTATCTCTCATTTCTGATGCCGCTTCATTTGTAAAAGTTATTGCTAAAATATTTTCTGAATGTATCTGATATTTTAAAATCATATATAATACTCTTTTTTGTAATACAAATGTTTTTCCTGAACCTGGAGGTGCTGCTACCATAAATGTACCAGCGACACTTTTTACAGCTTCTTCTTGTTCTATGTTGAAATTTTCTTTACCGCCGTTGGTAATACCATTTATTGTAATCATAATCTCTCCTTTAATTTAATAAGCAAACTGAATAGCTATATAAAATATTATATAATGGATTTCTAGCCATTAGTTTTATAATTTCTTCTTCTGATTCTTCTTTATATTTTGGATGTGCTTCTAGAAACATTTCTTTTTTACTTAAATCTGCATGAGTTTCTATATCTAAAACAATATTTTGTCTGAAATCATTTCCATATGTATTTTCTATATAATTCTTTGTTAATACTCCTAAAGAATGCGTTTTCTCAGAAGAATATTCAAGAAATTCATTAAATAAATTTTTATTTTTAGTTTTAACATCTTCTTCCAAATCTGAAATATAGAAAAATTTCTCTTTTAATTTTGATAATCCTAAGTAATTTAAACAATCAAATAAGTTGTTGTAATTACCTAAAGATGCTTTTAAATCAACAATAGCATATTTTTTCATAGGTGTTACTTGTTTCAAGTTGTTGTATTTCATAGACCTCATTACTACATTACTTGTATAATAATTTGAGTAAAAAGTAAAAATGTTAGGTTTACAATTCGCCTTTGAAGATATTAAATCTAGTGTTGTAGTTAAATCTTCTATTAATTTTTCTTCGTTAGTAGATATAACTATTTTAAATATTCCTGTTTCATTTTTTCCTCTAAGAAATAACTTATTATCTATTTTAGCTAAACTATACATAACATTAATCACTCCTAATAAACTTTATAATAATTCTAATATCAAATAATTACTCTTCTTTTCAAGGATAACATGATTTCCAAACCATCTATTCAAGGTTTTTATATTAAAAAATCTTTGGAAACTTTTCCCAGTAAAAAAGCATTCGTTGGACTCATTATAAATCCATTCTTTTTTAATTGCGTTAAAATCATTCCTGATGCTTATTATTTTTCTTTTAGACTTTATTTTTCTAAAAATTTTTAAAGTTTTATAATGATCTTTTTTTGTTTGTATAGTATTAAACACATAGTTACTCATTATTAAATCATATTCATTTTGCAGCAATAGTTCATCACTAGGAGAATAATAATCCGCATATTTATCATATGCTCTACATTTTACTCCAATTTTATTTAATTCCAATACATCCATCATTCTTCCAGCCCCAAAATCCAATACTGTTTTTATATTTTCAAAGTGATTGTTTTTTAGTAAAAAATCCAAAGGTGCTGACATTTTTCTTCTTGAAATTGCCGTTATAAAGGGGTTATATATAAAGCTGTTTTTTAATTGTGGTTCTCCCATAAAATTCCTCCTATAAAAAAATGGGACGAAATCGTCCCATTTAGATAATTTTATTAATAATAATATTGAATTTATTATCTTCAAATGCCATTATTACAGTATATTCTCTTATTCTATTTCCGTCCAAATTTATCCTTGGATTTATCTTTATTTTAGCATTTTGAGTTAATAAAAATTTTTCATAAATATTTCTTTGAATTCTAATTATATCTACTATATCCTCTAATATTACTCTTATATCATTTATATCTGAAGTATTGTTTATTTTCTTTAATTCATCTAAAGCAATTTTAGTTATATAGAAATCAGAATATTTTAACCATTTTAAATTCCCAGATATTAAACTTGTTATATCAACTATATATCCTAATTTAACTGAATCTTCTATCATTACGCTTCTTTTAAATTACACATTTTTCTAGCTAATTCAAATTGAGAATCAGTAGTTAATTTTTCATTTAAAAATGTATACTCATCAGTATCTTTTGAATATATTGCTAATGTTTCATTCTCTCTATCTAGTAAAATTGATGATACCGTTATCTTCTTTTCATCTTTAGTTAAAACCTTGAACTCTTCTTCAAATTTTATTTCATTTACATACTCTCCTAACTTTTCAAATACTTTTAAGTATATTGAATTAATATCTTTTTTAAATTGATTGTAAGTTATTACAACTTCATCCTCTAATTTTTTTAACATTTTTCCCTCCATTATTTTTTTATAAAAAAAACCACTTTAATTAAATTAAAATGGTTACACTGTTATTATAAATTTCTTACCAATTTCTGAATTGGTTAAATTATCTAAATTAAATTTATATTCATCAATAAAACTTTGATGAGGTTGAAAACCTTTAAAATAACTACTTAACATAGGTATTAATGTATTTAAAGAATTATGAATCTTTGTACATTCTCTATAAACTTTTAACCTATATTCGATTTCTAATATATGTTCACATATATCTGGAGTTGTTTCACATTCACCTCTTGATAAACAAAATTCACCTTCTTTTTTTATGCAAGGTTTGTATTTTCTATAAAACTGATTAAAAAATATTTTATCATCATATATAAAATCATATACTAAAGCATATTTTTTATTTTTAGCTGTTCTACTTACTCTTCCAACTCTTTGCTCTAATGTAGATGCATTCTTTGAAGGATATAGTAAGAATAATACATTTGCATTATTAACTGATATTCCTTTATCAAGAATCTTTGAAGTCAATAAAATCCTTATTTCTCCACTTTTAGCTTTCGCTATTATTTCTTTTCTTTCTTTTTTCTTTGTTTCTCCTAGAACTACACCTATATGTTCTTCTGGTACTCCTAATTCAATTAACATTTTTTTATAATTTTTAGAGAATGCTACTTTCTGACATATACATATTGATTGATCTCCATTGTCATAATGGAACTTTATCAATTTAGATATCTCTTTTATTGTTTCTAAATCTTTTTCAATTGCTTGAGTAGTTAAAAAAGCCCAATCCATACTTGACTTAGAGAATCTAGTTATCGTTGATTTGAAGCCTCTTTCTGTATATTTTTTTGTTTTCCATTTATACTCTCCTGCTTCATCTGGCTTAACTTCTTTCATTTCTTTTACAACATTTTCTTTCCATTTGATAAAATCTTTAGAAAAACTATTAGTTCTTTTAACAAATATACTTCTTAACCAAGGCAGCATAACAGAACCCTGCCTTATAAGAAATTCTCTACTTGCTGAAAAACATATTTTTCCTATTTCATCAAACATAAGATATGATGCTCCATCACTTCTCTTAGGTGTTGCTGTTAATCCCAAGATATATTTAGGAGAAAGCTTTTTTAAAACTTCTTGGAATACATTTGCACTTGCAACATGTGCTTCATCTACTATCACAAAACCTATATTTTCTTTTAACCAATCCATTATTTCTGGTCTATTAACCAATGTATCTTTAGAAGCTATTATTATGTCCTTATTTAGATATGTTTCTTTATTTATCCCTATGATACCTAGTTTCTCCATATCAAAAATACAATCATCTTCTATAGCTTCCATCCATTGTTCTAACAATAATGTTTCATCTACTAAAATTAAAGTGCTTTTTTTTAATTTCTCTATTAGTTTCAACGCACAAAAAGTTTTTCCAAAACCACATATTGCATGTATTATAGCTCCTCCGCCATTCTTAGTAGCTTTCATATAGTTTTCAATAGCATTAATTTGCTCTTGGTCTCTTGGATCATACTTGTGTTTAAATTCTATATCATAACCTTCACTTCTTTTATCTATTATTTTTTCTATTTTTATACCAAGATTAATTAAATCTTTTATTATATATCTTGCTCCTTTTGGTATAATTATGCTTGGTCCTTTTGTTTCAAAATTAACTATGTTTTCAGGAATATTTTTCTTATTTTTTGCTTTTATATATTCTGGATTTTTATATGTTAATGCTTTTGATACAACATCCATAGTTAAACTATGGTCGAGTTTATTTTTAAAATTCAAGTGTAACTTGCTATCAATAATTACTTCCATAAATTGTTTTCAAATTCTGCCAATAAAACACTGCAAATGAAAACTTTAACACCTCCATTGCTTGTTATAACCATAAAATTTTTATTTGATTTTATTGTAACATCCTCATGACCTATTGCTATAAAATAATTTAATACATTTTGAAATAATTTATTATCACATTCAAAATTTATATTTTCGAATACATCTGAATGCCCTTGAATATTCCACTTCCAATAACCATACTGATCAAATAATTTAAAATCTCCATTAGGAAGTATTTTTATTTGATCCATTGACATTTTTTTTAATTCTTTTACAAATTCTTTAAATACACCTTTTTTAAAAACCTTTGTACTACAGTTATCATAATCATATTCTGATATTTTTTTCTTAACTTTTTCAAACTCTGTAAATCTTGAATATTCATATTTTTTTTCTATAACTCTATCACTTTCTGAAAATCGCATAAACATAGGATCAATAATCAGTATAAATTGATTTGTATAAAAATTCTCATTGATAAAGTTTGAGTAAGGTTTATCTTTCCTCACAAATTTTTTTAATGCTATTTCTCTTTTTTCAAGTAACTTTTTAAAATTATCTTCCATCTTCTTCCTCTAATAAATAATCTTTTGTAACTACATCTTTTAATACATTTAAAGCAAATACATCAAACAATCCTTTTAATATAGCAAAGTCTAACAATGATTTTTTAACTTCTTCATTCTCTTCTTTAAATCTTTTAATTGATTCATCTATATTATTTGTTTTTTCACAATAGCTAAATATTTTATCTAAAATATTTTCTTTTGTTGGTATTTTACTTGTATAATCATTTAAAACATCATTTTCCATTTCTGTTAACGTTTTTAAATAATTACTTATTTCTTCTTTTGCTTTATTCGTCATATCCAAATCATAAAATCTATCTATTTCAAAAAAGAATGAATATTCTTCGTTCCTGGAATCGTATTTTAAATTTGTTTTAAATCCAACGTTTATATTGAAATTCTTTAAAACATATTCAGTTAAAACTAAAAAATTTTCAATAACTAAAATTCCAAAACTTGTATTGTAATTTTCTTCTATGAATTTATTTTTATACTTAAATTTACTTTCAAGTTTTATAAAAATATTTTTAAATTCATTATTTTTTATTGATATTTTTCTAGATATTTTCCCTTCTTCTATAATAAAATCCTGCATTTTTATCCTCCTATTATTTTTCTATAATTTTACAGTGTCATTTTGATATAGTAAAATTACAAAAATGGAGGTATTTAAAATGGGAAAATTAATTGTTATAGAAGGTGTTGATTGTTCTGGAAAAGAAACTCAATCAAAATTATTAATAGAAAAATTAAATAAAATGGGATACAATGCTAAAGTTTTATCTTATCCTAATTATTCAAGCCCTGCTTGTGGTGCTGTAAATATGTATCTTAATGGAGAATTTGGAGAAAATGCAAGCGATATTAACCCTTATTCCTCTTCTTTATTTTTCGCTGTAGATAGAATTGCTTCTTTCTATAAAGATTGGAAAAGTGAATACGATAATACAGACACTATATTTATTGCAGATAGATATACTACTTCAAATTGGATTCATCAAGCATCAAAATTCAAGAATAAGATAGATTCTTTTAAATTTATTAACTTTTCAAAGAATCTTGAATATGAATTATGTGAATTGCCTAAACCTGATAAAGTTTTATTCTTGAGTGTTCCATTTGAAATTATAAAAGAATTAAAAAATATTAGAATGAATAAAATTCATAATTCTAATAATTTAGACATTCATGAAATTAACGAAACTTATTTAAAAAGTTCTCATTTGAAGGCTAATGAAATTGCAATGATTGAAAAGTGGGATAAAATTAATTGTGAATTAGATAATACATCTCTAAGAACTATAGAAGATATTTCTAATGAAATTTTAAAGAAGATTAAAGAAATTATTTAAAAGGAGTTGATTACTGTGGCTTGCAAAAAGAAACCTAAGACTACTAAAAAGAAAAAGTAATATTAAGAGAGGTTAAAATTATGTATAAATGTAAGTATTTTAAATTGCAAGAATTAGTTTGTCCTCATGTATATGAAAAATATGGAGAAAAAGCTTGGGAATTTTTTAATAAAGAATTTTTAAAAGATTTAGATACAGTTAGAGAAGTTTTGGGAGTTCCTATTATTATAAATAACTGGAAAGCTGGTGGCTCTTACTCCGAATCTGGAAATAGATGCACTAAGTGTTCTATAGTTTCTTCAAACATTGAAAAAGGCACTCTAAATATTTCTGCACATAATCTATTTGAGGCTGTTGATATGAAACCGAAAGGATTAACTATAAAAGAATCTGTTGAAAAATTAATGGATAATTCTCATAGATTTAAGTCTATTAAAAGAATTGAAGATCCTGACTATACTTCTACATGGTTGCATCTTGATATTAGAGGCCATCATGAAGGTATAAGATTATTCAAACCATAATAGTTATAAAAACAAAAGTAGCCATTATCTATGGCTACTTCCTATAACTTTCCATTTATCGGTAATTCTTTCTTTATAACTCTTCTTTTTCTCAATAGATTTATATTCTAAATTTGAATATTTACTAAAAATATCTTTTTTTAAATTTTTTTCATAGAATGAAAAAATATTATCTACATCTTCAGATAATACAGTATTTATAAGTTTTTTTAAAGTTTCAAACACTTCTGCACTAGAATTTGTAGGTATATCTTTCGACAATAAACTTAAAATTGATGCCATAATTTTTCTATATGAAAATTCATTTTTGATAAAATTTTCTTCACTAATTTTGTTGATATTTTTATACAATTCTTCTTCGAGTTCTTTTCTATCTAATATTTTTTTATTTATGGTAACATATTTTTTATCATCAATTAAAATTTCTAAATCTTGTATTTCATACACTTTTTTAAATGGAGCATATTCTCCATATACACTTTTTATAGAATCGTAACTACTCCCAGTTAATATCCCAACTTGAAATTTATTTTTGTTTCTGTAGTTTTCCTTAACAAATTTTATAGCTTCTTTTCTATCTATTTCTAATATATTTGTATTTTCAACTCCTGATTTTCTAACAAATAAAAAAACTTTAGATTCCATATATTAACCTCCTTACGTTACTCTTCTATTTTATCTTTATTAAATATACTATAAAGATAATTTATATAATTCAATTCAATGCATTCTGGTGCTTTTGGAACAGATTCTATCCACTCTCTTAATTTTCTAGAATATTCTTTTTGAGATTGACTGTTTTCACTTTTATATATAACTTCATGTGTATAAAAATGTAATAACGAATCTCTAACAGTCCAAATTTGAATTTCTAATGGAAAATTTCTTCTATTATACCAAAAATATAAATGTATTCCTCTATATCCATCATCATTTGTTTTTATATTCGTATAAAAATCAATTTTTGTTACATTTTCTAACTCAAGAGAATTTATAGTATCTATCAAAACCTTCGAATCACAATCGACTATAAATCTATATCCTAAAATATCATTACATGCTTTATGAAAACTTTTTTCTTGTCCTACTCTAGAATTTTTTTCCCATTTTTTTTCAAAAGATTCAAAAGTTTTAAATCTTGAAGTAAAATTTGTTTTTTGATTTAAGTTTATTTTTAAAAATTCTTCAAAATTTTTTAGAAGAGCTCCACATTCATTATAATATTCTAATCCTTTCAAGTACATTTCATCAATGTCAAAATACCTTAAAGTTTTATTTTTCAAATTAGGAACTTCTTCAGGCAAATTATATTCATTTTGAATATCTTTTATTTTTTGTATAAAATCATCTAATTTATCAGTTAAAATACCTATCATCTAATTCTCCTACTTTGATTATATATTTCTACATATTATATATTTTTTTACATATATATGCAATAATTTTTTTATTTTATAATTAATGTTAATTTTTTTTTATATATCATCATTAATAATTTTTACTACTAAATCTCACAAATATTCAATAATTTTATTTTGGTATATTTTTTAATAGCTTTTGCTGTAGGATGAATTTTAATTCTTCTTCCAGTACTAGAATATTTTAGAATTAATCCATCTTTTTCGAAGTCTTTTAAATATACAGACACTACAGATTTTGTTACTTCTACTTCATTAGAAAGTTCCAATAATGATATACCTGGATTCTCACAAATATATTGTAAAATTCTATATCTTGTCTTCTTCATAAATTTTATCCCCCCTAAATTATAAAAAATACTTTTTGCTATTATACTGTGCTAACATCTCTTCTAAATCTTTTTATAAATAAAAAACTGGAATTATGTAAGTTAAAACTTTACTTATTAATTCCAGTTTAATATAAATTATTTAAAATATTCTAGATTAGTTTCTATATTTATAATACTTTCTTTTTTATTTCTTCAAATGTCTTACTGCATAGTGAGTTATATTTTTTGAAAACAAATGAGATTTATAAAAAATTTCATATTTCATATCTCCTATAACGAATACATCTCCTTTGTTATATGGAGGTAAGTAACATTCTCTTATAATATTTCCTTTCTCATCAGTTATTACTGATTTATAACCATTTGGAACTTGTAGCTCTTTAGCTGAATGAGTAGAAAATAATGCTAATAATTTTTTAGCTTCCTTTTCAGAGAAAGAGAATATTAATGTTAAATTCTTTTTCTTTTCATATACCCTCATTTCGATTTGAAGTTGATTGTTATACTCTTTACCAAAGAATAATATTGATTTATCGTTCTTTGACGCAGGAGAATGATAGAAATAAGCATTATCATATCCTGGATCTTGATTATTCATTATAACTGTTTTGTGCTGATTTTGATTAAACAATCTTGAGTTTCTACTTAAAACTTTTTTAAGTAATTCACACACATCTCTCAATTCATCGCAGCTAAGAATAAACATTATATTTTTTTCTTTATCACTCCACGCATAAGTAGCTGCATTTTGTTTACCATTATGTGGTGTTAATTGCTTTGCAATTTGGAAATTTATTGTTCCATCTATATTCCCAACTAATTGAACTCCAGAACCAGTAACATTTTTAGTTGGCTTATGAAATTCTATTTTTGAAAAGTTAGAATTAGCTTCTTTTAATGTCTTTTGATTATACATTTTTCTCTCTCCTAAATATTTTCTAAAATTATTTTTTTTACGAATTCATTATTAATTGAATTTACTTTTTTTAAAACAATATCATCTTCTTTGATATCTATAGATGATTTTTGTATTTCATCTATAATCTCTGTATAATCTACAGTTATTTCTTTTACTTTTTTAGTTTCTGCTTTTGCTATTTCCTCTAAATTTCTTGTAACTAAACTAACGAAAACTTCAGAATTATAATTAAAGTGCATAAAACCTATTTCTCTAGATAACTCTCCTGGAGTTGTAGAAACTCTTGCTAAAGAACCAAATCTGAATACCTTATATCCATTATCAAACTCTATATCATTATATCTACTATGATCATGCCCTAGTATAACTTTATGATATTTTAGTTTTATTACATCTTCTTTAGTTAAGTTATGCCCTTTTCCCATAAATTCATTATCATAAAATGTATGAGCAATTAAAACTGAATTTTTCTGTTCAATTTTATTTTCTTCTATTTCTTCATGATAAGAAAAGGCTGAGACATTATATTCTGACTCTGTATTTTGAATAGTTAATAACTTTGGATATAACTTAACAACACCAGTTTGTATTAAAAAATATAATGGGGTTTCTTGGCTGATATTGTAATTTCCTCTATATAAATCATGGTTTCCAAAAATAACAAATACATCTATATTATTCTTTTTAAACTCGTTAAATATCTGCCATGATTGAAATAGTGCTGTCCTTGATACATTGACACCATCAAAAATATCTCCCGCAGTTAAAACAACAGATATTTTATTTTCTATGCAATATAATAATATTTGTTTTAATTTCTCTATAATAGCTAAATCTACATCATCTATTCTTATACCACATTTTTTACCAAAATGAACATCTAAAAATACTACAAATCCATTTTCAGAATTTACTACTAATTGTCTTTTTTCTTTCATTACTATTCTTCCTTTTTATTTAATCATTTTTCCATGTTCTATTTCAAATATATTTTTAGCATATTCTAAAGCTAAATTATCATGTGAAACCAACATTATTTTTGTATCTGTTTCTTCACAAAATTTATTTAAAAATTCATAAAATAAAGGTCTATAAGTTGATGATATAGCCATAAATCCCTCGTCTATAAAAATAATCCTTGATAAATCTAATAGCTGAATTATAAATATTTGTAGAATGAAGCCTATAACTGTTATAATTCCACCTCCACAAGCGTCTTCTACGTCTATTTGTAAAGGTTTATTATCATCATCCATATTTTTATTATCTATTAATTCAAAAGAAAGCTTTTTATTATCTACAATTATTTTAAGCTCATATTCTTCATCAAAAAATATAGATGTTAAAGCTTTATTTAAAAGTTTCTCTATCTTCTCTATAAAAATACCATTAGATTCTACAATTATTTTTTCTAGTTCTTTATATGCTGCTTTATGATGTTCTATATTATTTAAACATTGTTCAAGTGAGTTATTATATTCTTCGAGATATTGTTTATTTTTATCTAATTGAGCAATTAGATTATCTTTTCTGTATTTAAGTTCTTTTATCTCTTTAAACATTATACGGCCTTTAACCTATTAAAAAAGTCTTCACATTTTAATTTTAGATCATTTTCTTTTTTATCAAAATTTTTCTTTAATTCTTTAGCAACTTCTATAGCTTCTTCTATAGTATTTGTCCCAGTGATATTTAATAACTCTTTTAATGTTACAGTCAATCTCTCTTGTACTATTTTCTTTTGTTCTTCACCTCTTATCTTTCTGCTTTTTAAAGATTCTATTTCTTTATTCAATTTATCTAATGTTAATTTCAAATCCATGTTTTTATCACTCCTTAAAATTCCTTATTACAAGTTGGACAATATTTTAATTCTTTTTTTATTTTATCTATCTCTGAATTTTTTTTAAAAATTTCTGATTCTAATTCATCTAAATTACTATCTATGGTTTTTAAACTATAATTATTATTTTTATAATTAGTAGCTACACTTTTAATTTTATCAAAAGTATCGTACTCAGATATTAATTCAGATATATCATTATTTATTTTTTCAGATGAATTTAGCATAGTGCCTATAGAACTTAATCCATTATTTATTTTATTCAAATTATTTATGTTATTTTCATAATCATCTAACTTAGAAATAATATCTATAGTTTTATTTATATCTTTAAACTCTTCAGAATAAATATCATATTCAGTTAAAAGTGAATTAATATTTTCTAATGTTAATTTTAAAGCTGAAGAACTCTGATTTAATCTCTTTAATTCTCCTATAATAGACATTGTCTTCTCATATTTGATTTTTTCTTTTTCAAATTCTTCTATTTCTTTATATAAATCTTCTATTCCTTTTAATTTTCCAAGTTCTATTTCTGTGTCTAAATTCTGCTTTTTTATTAAGTTAATAGAATCTTTTATTGATTTAGTTTCTGTTTTAGATAAATAGTTTTGATTATTCTTGATAGATTTTAAAGCTTTTAAATATTTATCATTTTTAGATCCTATTATCAAATCATGTTTTTGTCCTGCGGTTTTATCAAATAAAAAAGGTTTATCCATTTGAAACCAAAAGTTAGGTTTTATACTTACTCCATTAACGTCCAATTCACTTATTTTAAAAATGTCATAAACCTCTTGTAGTGGATTTCTACCAACCTTCTCCATTAGTTCGCCTTTTATATCGAAAACTGTTCCAAGTTTAGTTCTAAACGATTTTACGTCGTCTAAAGTGACTTCTAGTTTTGTTTCTCCATGTCTTATCTTGTCATTTGAAAATTTATTAAATACAAAATCTCTAATAGCTCTAATTGTTGATGATTTTCCATTGTTACTATTTCCTGTTATTAAATTAATACCAGGAGAGAGATTTATTTCTAAATCTTCTATTCTTTGATAATTCTTTATTTTAATTTTCATAAAACCTCCTGCACTAATTTTAAAACTTAAAATGCTAAAATACAAAATCATTGAACTATATTAATATTCTGATGCAAACATCATAGTTGATATTTTAATTTTATCTATAACATCATCTATTATAAATATAGTTTCTGGTTCTTCTATATCAATTTTTATTTCATATTCTTTTGAATATTCTGGTTCTTCTTGCCTATGTTCTGCTATTAAAATCCCGTTCTCTTTTTTAAATTTAAATACAGTTAAATAATCTCTATCTTTTTTATTTTGATGTAAATTCCATAAAAGCATTGTAAGTTCTAAAGGAAGTGAATTTTTTATTCCAACAGTTAATAATTTTTTACTTTCCATCATTTTTCCTCCAAAAAAAAAGAGCAGATAAATCTGCCCTATTTTAATTTTAATATACTCTTAACATATGCTGTTAAATGTTCTGGTATGTCTATAAACTCTGCATGAGTTTCTAACATTGTTAAAACAGAAGTAGATACTTCTAATTTAACCTCTGTTATTAAATCTTTAAATACATCTTTCAGTTCAATAATTTCTTTCTCGTTATCTATTAATTTAATAACTTTTTTATCAAATAATTTTTGGTAAGGAACCGTATATAAAGTTGAAATAGGTAATGAAGGTGCTACTAATCCTCCACCTACTCTCATTACTATTTCACCTTTCATTAATAAAGGAAACGTTGTTCCATCTTCTTTTTTTCCATCTATATTTTCTAATACTTCAAAAAAATTATAATTTAATTTCATCTTTACCTCCTACATAAAAAATAATAGGAATTATAACATGATTGAAAATAAATATAAAAATCAAGACTTCAGTTCTTTTTCTATTTTTTTTACAACTGTTTCTATTAATTCTTCCTTAGCTTTTTTAAAATTATCTATAAACCCTTTTAACTGATAATTGACATTATCTGAAAATATTTTTAAATCAATTACCTTTTCAACTGCTAGATTTAAAGTACTAAAATATCCATAAGGTTTCCATACGTCTTCTCCTTTTTCAGTTTTTCTTTTAATTTCTGGAATAAAATTCCTTTTATCAGAGCAATTAATTCTTACTGACTCATGCAACATTATGTAACACATTTTTGCATCCTCCTTATATTTATTGAACCTTTTTATTAAATGAAGCTTCCCATTCTTTAATAAAGTTATCATAAATTATTTTATTTTCTTTTGCAAAAAGAGTGATAGCGTTTTTCCAGTATTTTAATCTTCCTATTTTCTTTTTTTCTGAAAATTCTAAAATGTTAGATGTAAATAACATATTATCCCACTTTTTAGCCAAGTCAACTGAAAAACCATCATAATCATTGCATACCATTAATTCTTTTTTATGTAATATCAATGGATTGGTAGCTGAATTTGTCTTGAATCCCAAATATTTAAAATTATCATTTTCAAATGAAAATTTATGCCATTTTCTTATTTGAGGATTTAAAGATTTATCAAAATTTATACATTCTATAAAAGATAATTCTTTCGAATCAAATTTTATAATTGTAGATTTATCTAATAAGTTATTGTAAAATTCTTTATTTTTGTTTTCTATAAGTTGTAACATATTTTGATATTCGCTATCCAATCTATCTATATATCTCTTATGTATATATACAGTTTTACCTATTCTTTTTCCTATACTCATTTAAACCACCTTAAATTCACGTTCTCTATCTTCTTTATCAATAAAATATAACGCAATTTTAATTATATCTCCTCTCGGGAATGTAAACTCTTTAATTTTTGATTCATCAGTTATAATAACTTCCTTATCTTCATCTTTTGAAGTTACTGATAATATTGCACTATTGATATTTTTAAATTTTATAGAATCTTCTATAATTTTTATTAAATTTTCTTTATTTATCTCATCCATCATCTTCTCCTATTATTTTTTAAATTTTATATATTAATACTTTAATACATACAATCAAAAAAATAAAAAACGAGATAAATAAATATCCCGTTTTTATACTATTTCGAATATCTTTTTGAAAATAAAACTCTATCCTCTCCTATCAATGGATCAAATTTAATATCAATATAAATATCATCTATATTTGGAGCAATTTCTCTAGCTATAGTTATTACTTTTAATGCGATCTTTTTACAATCTAGTTTTGGTTCTCTTATTCCATCAAATTCAATCTCTATATTCATTTGATTTGCATATACATCAACATCATAATCAACTTTATAATTTGATACTTGAATCACATTTCTTCTTCTTAATTCATTTTCAATTTTACTATCTAAAACATTATCTAAACCTTTTCCAAAAGCAAATGATGATAGTACTATAATTAAAGTAAAAATTTTTTTCATAGTGTTTTAATCCCTCCATGTATTATCTATTAGCTATTTTATATTGAAAATATCTCTTTTATATCTCCTAAATTATATATACTTTATAGTTTTCTTAATTCTTAATATTATTAAAAAATATTTTTATAAAAACTATAAAATATATATGTTTATATTTTAATAAAAAAGAGGAAGGCAATATGCTCTTCCTCTAAATTTATTTATTAAATTAGTTTATTTTATCTAATAAAGTTTTCCCTGCTTTAAATTTGATTGTTTTCTTAGCCTCAATTTTAATTTCTTCTCCTGTTTTAGGATTTCTTCCAGTTCTTGCGGGTCTTTCAACTACTTCAAACTTTCCCCATCCTATAAAGTTAATTTCTTCTCCAGCCTTTAATGTTTCTTCTACTGTCTCTAGAACTGTATCGAAGTTTCTTTCAGCTTCAGCTTTTGAAGAAAATATACCTTTTTCAAATAATACTTTTGCGAATTCTTTTTTTGTCATTTTGTTTCCTCCTGTTTGTTTATATTATATAATTATGTTTCTATAAGAAACTTTTATAACCTTTCTTTTCTTCTTCATCAACAACTATACAATTAGTTGTTAAAATAGTTGATGCTACAGATACAGCAGCTTTTAATGAAGATTTTAAAGTCTTTGCGGGGTCAATTATACCTCTTTCTATAAGATTGCATATTTCTCCTGTTGATGCATCTATTCCACTATTTTCTTTATTTACAAAAGATAATTCTTTTACTTGTAATCCACTATTTTTACATATTACTTCAAATGGATTTATAAGAACTTTGTACAACATATTATAGCCTTTGTCAAAATCCGTTTCTTCTTTTAAAGAAATTTTAGTTGTAGAAATATTATAAAATACACTTCCTGCTCCTGGAACTATACCTTCTTTTATTGCTGAATTTGTTGCATTTATTGCATCTTCAACTCTATAATATCTCTCATCAACCTCTAATCTAGAAAGTCCACCCACATAAATTGTAGATATTCCTCCAACTAACTTAGAGATTCTTTCTTTATCAACATTTTTTTCTTTCAATTCTTCAACTCTTTTTTTCAAAAGTTTTTCATCAAGCAATTCTGTGAAAATAATCAAATCTTTTTTTATCTTTAATTCTTTCACTACACCTAGTTTATTTATTAATTCCTTTTCTGTCAATACTTCTAAATGAATATTGTCGTTTTTATCTATTAATTCTGATTTTGTTATAAAAGCTAAATCTTCTAAAACTTCAGTTCTTTTTGGCCCAAAACTTGGTGCTTCTATAGGAATACACACTATATCTCTTTGGAAGTTTATTAATAGGTTGCTTATAACTTCTTGCGAGAAAGAATTTCCTATTAATATACAAGGTTTTTCTTGATTGTTTAACATATTCAACAAACTTCTTATTGCTTTTGGTTTATCAAAATCAATGTTTGTATTAAGTATATAACAATTTTCCAACTTTAATTCTTTTTCTTTTAAGAAATGTTCGTCAACAGGTCCAGTACATATATGAAAACCATTTATAGTATTTATAAATGTTTTTTCATTATTGCCTTTTTCCACCTGTAATATCCCATCTTCTCCTATTTCACTAAAAGCCTTTAAAATAACTTCTCCTAACTCTTTAGAACCAGATGATATTGTAGCTATATTAAGTATATCATTATTTGTTGATACGGCCTTTGCTGATTTACTTATTAACTCTAATATTTCATTAAGTGCTTTGTACATCCCATCTCTTAAAGATATTGGGTTTGCACCTAATTCTATTAATTTCATTCCTTCTTCAAATATAAACTTTGTTAGAACTATTGAAGTCGTAGTTCCGTCTCCAGCCTCTTCATTTGCTTTTATTGCTGCCTGTTTTATTAGTTCTATTCCTATATTTATAGCTGGATCTTTTACGGAAATTTCTTTAGCTATTGACACGCCATCATTAGTTACTATAGGGGTTGAATTCGATATACTGAATGCTGTATTCCCTCCCTTCGGTCCTAATGTATGAGCTACAGCTTCATAAATTATATTTACGGCTTCTTCTATCTTGTCTTTTGCATCTTTATTATAAAATATCTTTTTCATAAATACTCTCCTTAATATATATTTATATATAATGATAATATTCAAAATTATAAAAATCAAAATACAAAATCAGATTTTTAAAAAAATAACATATACCTTTCACAAACATGCTCTCTATAAGGGGGTGTTCAACTTTTTAAAAATACTTTTTTCACAATCTTAGATCCATAAAAATAGAAAAAAAGTTGACTATATATAAAAAAAGTTGTATAGTGTCTAAGTAAGTATTTGATTGTTTTACATTCGTAGAAGTAAATAAAAAAGTGCAAGGATCTACCCAATCCCTGCACTTTTTTGCTTTTTATAAACTTATTTTAATCCAATAAAATCAATATATGTTCTAGGATTTCTTTTACTGTAAAACTATCTTCTATTACTTTGTAATTACAATTTATAAAAAATATAGAATCTATATTTATACAAATATCTAGGATTTCTTCTGTTGTACTAATTAAAGAATCCATTTCTGTATCTAAAGTTATTTCTTCTGAATTCATAACAACTTTTAGAATATCCAATAATTTATCGCTAACATTATCATAATTCACTATAACCACCTCCAATTGGAAGTAGTATATCTTTTATTAACGATTATAACATTTTTTATACTATCTAATTATTAAAATGGAAAGTCATTCTCGTCAAATCCTCCACCAAAATCATTAGGACCTGAATATTGTGAGCTATTATTGTTATTATTGTTATTATTGTTGTTATTATTACCACTTGAATTCCCTGAGTTATTTTCCTGCTTAGAATCTAAAAACTCTATATTATTTACAGCAACTTCGTAACTCGTTCTTTTTTCTCCATTTACTTCGTATCTATTCATTAGTAAAGAGCCAGTTACTCCCATTTTACTACCTTTTCTTAGGTATTCTCCTATTAGTTCAGCAGTTTTACCAAAAGCTGCACAATTTATAAAATCAGTTTCTCCTTTTTGAAAAGCTCTATCCACAGCTAAACTAAACTTAGTATAAGCTTTCCCACTTTGTCCAAACTTAACCTCTGGATCTCTTGTTAAACGTCCTGTTAATACAACTAAATTCATTTATATTTTCTCCTTAACATTTTTTTTTATCAATATATCTGCTACATCTACATCTAGTATTTCACATATTTTTTTCAATATATCTATTTTTAAAGTATTTGTATTACCCTTTACAAGATTATATGTTGTCTTGTATGACAAATTTAGCTCTTTAGATAATCTATATATTGTTACATTCTTTTTTTTCAGCGTTTTTTCTAAAACTATTTTCAATTTTGATTTTCACTCCTTGAATTTAAGTTAATTTCAAAAATGATTATATAACAAAAAATATATATAGACAAAAAGAGACGAATTCGTCTCTTTTTAAAGTTTTATTATTTTGATTTTTCTACCAATATATTTTTTAATTGCCTCTTTAACACTTGATTTAAAAGGATCAAAACTTATATCTTCGTACAATACAATATCTTTTATAATAAAATCATCATCTATTTTTATACAGCCTATTGTAGCTCCTGGAAATCTAAGAGCCATTATTTTTTTATCTTTTGCTTCAACTTCTTCAACGTCTTTTTCAGTTAAATAAATATAAGTTGAATAATACTCTTTTAATTTTTCATCTTTAAGATGCTCATCCATCTCTTTTGTTAAAGAACATAGATATTCATTGGAAAAATCAATACTCATCATAAATAGAGAATTTCCTTTTCTGTAATTTAAGCAATCGTTCTGCAAAGTGCCTAAGCCATTAGATAAACATTCTACTATTAATGAATTGTCTGCTAAATAAAAATATTTTGCTTTATCACAATTTATACAATTTGATGCTATTTTAAATCACCTCTTAATCTTTCATTAACTCCAATTCTTCTTTTATACTCTCTATGATATTTTTAGGTTCTAAACCTAGTTTTTCAATACAAGATTCTATTGTACCAAGTAGTTCTTTATCCCTTGCTGTCATTTTCTCTCCTTCATTATATGTATTTTTTATACTATAGCAGATATTTTTAATATAGTAAAAATTACAAATAAAAAATGAAGTGCATCACACTTCATTCTTATTTAAATAATTATTTATGCTTAATTTTATTTCTTCAGATAATTTAATACTAAATCTATCTTCTATATAAGCTTCTATTATTATCATATCTGCACCATTTAAAATTAACTCTATCAAGCAATATGTTGCATGAAAATATGCTATTGCTTTTTTATTATCTTTAACTCCTAAATATAATAATTCATTAATAAACTTATTTTTATGTTCTTCATCCATTAATTTATGAAAAGAACACTTTACTATTTTATTGCTAACTTTAAACTCTACTCCATCTTGAGTAGATCTCATAAAACTTCCATATCTGTTTTTAGAATAATTATCTAATTCTAATATTAATAAACTATCAAACGGTTCAAACCAAAGAACTTCTAATATGTCTAGGTGATTTTTACTTCTTCCTGTTAACATTTAATCACCTAAGAATTTAAAAAGTCTTCAAATTTTTTAGTTTTATTTGTTTTTGGAATTTTAGAAGACATTGAATCTAACTTTGATTTATTTTCATAATATTTTGAATTTACTTCAAATTTAGCTTTTTCATTTATTGGTTTTATTTTATCAATACCTTTTGTTAACTCATTTATAGTCTCGCTAATTTCAACTTTTGATTTATTTTCATTTGCTGCATTTTTTTGTTCATTTAATGTTTCTATTGCATTATCTCTAATAGAGCTAAAATCTTGATATACTTTAAATAATCTTTCAACTTCTGTTTTTAAAATACTCTCATCAGATAAAAGCTTGTTATATTCATCAAATGTAGTTTTAGCTATAATTTTATCGTCTTCTGATTTAGTTTCTTTGTATCTTTCTTTAGCTTCATTTAAACTAACAGACATTTCTTCTAAATTTCTTTGGACAATTGATAACTCTTCCGATTTTGCTTCGTAAATACCTTTAGCTTTATGATATTTAGATTCTATGTTCTCTTGGGTTTCATTAGCCTCTTCAATAGTTCCATCCCAATAAGCTTCTGTTCTCATAAGCCTTTTTTCTAATTTACTGCCTTTACCTTTTATTAATTTAATTATTAATTTTATAAACATCTTTATCATTTTTTCACCTCTTAAATATTATAGAAATATGAACATTCCAATAAAAATTATTATTAAGAAAGCTATTATTCCCAATAATATCTCAAATACATTTGGACTTTTTTTATAATAAATATGATCTTCTTGAATAACTTCATGTTCCCTAACAATAGACGATGAAGTTGGACTAACTACAACAGTTTGAGTTGAAGGTCTGTTAAGCATATTTCCAATAATTAATCCATTTACAAATCTATCATTAGAACTTCTACTTTCATTTTTATTAACAATTGTAGTGTTATTAATAATAGTATTCTTGTTAGTATTGTTAACATTTGTTTTTATTGTTTTATTAGTACTTTTTACAGTGTTAACTTTAGGTATAGACTTGTGAGTTGTTGTTGTAGGTCTAACAGCCTTTATCGTGGTTGTAGAGCTTCTACTTGGTGATGATATTCTAGTGCTTGAGGAGGAGCTTGTTGATGATTTAAAACTACTTGATCTTGAACTTGTACTCGATGAACTTCTAAAACTTTTGGCTTCTAATATGGCAAAAACCAACATAATCAATATTAAAATTTTTGTAAAAAATCTCATTTATTTTTATTCTCCTTTTAAAATTTTATTTTAATATGTTACTTTAGTTTTTTATTTTTTACAAAAAAATGAAAAAGTATGGAAAAACCATACTTTACTTAAAATAATATTTATATCGATTTCTTTTTACATTTCTTTTATTAAAAAATATACATGTAGTAACAATTGATGTATTTAATGCTAAAATTTTAAAATAGTTAAAGTTACTAAATTTATAAAAATAAATTAAATTTAAAATTAATAAAAACAGCAATAATTTTAACTTTTGTGACATAATTTTCTCCTTTGATAAAAATATTTTACTTTGGTATATATCCCCTAGATAAGAGATAAAATAAAGCTAAAGTTTTACTTTTTAAAAAGATATTTTTATTTTCCGATACAAAGTACCAACCGTACAAAGTTTTTATAACAACAATTTTTTTTTCTGAATAATTAATAAAAATTCTTCTATCTTCCAAATTATTATTTAAAACAAATAAATAATAAAATACTATAAGAATAGAATATATTATAATCATAATTAAACTCATGTTTTTCTCCTTTATTAATATTTGTCTATATTATACTTTAAAAGTCAATTATTATTCAGCCGAACTATTGTTTTTTTGTTTCAACAACTAATTTATTTAACAAATATCATCTGTTAAATCTCCCATAAATATGGATTCTTTTTTACAATTATTACACCTATAAATTTCTTCTTCTTCATAATATCCAATTTCTATCTCTTTGCAATATATGCATTCGTACATAAAACCTCCTTAAAAAAAAGAGATTGTTACCAACCTCTAAAATTTTTATATTTTTTTATTAAATAAATCTTCTGAAGTTCCATTATTAGATTTATAACTTCTATCTAGATACGATTCAAATAACTTTTCTAGCTCTATTCCTTTATTTCTATCTTTTGTAACTAAAACTAATTTATCATCAACTTTTAAAATGTCATATTTTGATGATATTTTATCTACAAATCCTTTTGTTGCCTCTATTAATAATATTGATTCTTCCGAAGGTTTCTTTTCCATCTTATACTCCTAATCTTGAATAATTTTTTAAATTCATTCCTACGAATTTGTTGTATTTACTTTCTTTTTTCTTTGTATTTTCTCTTATTAAACGTAATAAATTTTTTGTGTATATAATTGCTAATCTGATCTCCTCATCTATTTCTAAGACATTAGCAGTTTCTATACAATAGTTATAATAATAACCTATAATTGTTTCTAAATATTGATATGCTACTCTTATATCACCATATTTTTTATCACATTCTAAATCAAATTTGTTTTTCGAACTATAAGCTGTTAGTTTCATCTTTACAAGCCTATCAATTACCACATCATATACAAAGCCAGAGGACGTGATAATAACATCTAATGCCTCTGTTAAAACATCAAATTCAAAATTTAATTTTAAATTATTTCTTTTTAACAAAGCTTCAGTTTCTTTAAGTTTTAAATTATAGAAATTTAATAAATTCATTGTTTCTTTAATTCTAATATTATAATTTAAACCTAATCTATTAACATAATAAACAAACTCTCCTCCGATAATATATTTCTTTTCTTTCATTTTTTTTAAATAAGTCTGTTTAAAATTCATTTGCGCCCCTCCCATTACTAATATTTATTCTTCTTTTCTAAGTTTATTTTTATCCTGTCTATCCTAGTATTTTTCTCTAAAATTTTATTTTCTATTTCTTCTTTTTCTGAACCAGTTGCTATTTTAAATTCTTCTATTAACTTACTTCTTTTAACTATTAATTGTTTTAACATAACTTGTTTTAAATAATCGGGTAAATGAATAAGAAAACTCATATTATCACCTCCCCTTTCTATTTTACTATTCTTTCTATAATTTCACCATTTATTTTTACTAATTCATATTCAATTAGTGTCCTGTTTAATCTCAAGCCAGAACTGCAAATAAAGAATCTTTTTCCATCTTCCCTCAAGTAATCTCTTCTAATTCTTTTTTGATTACTTGAATAACCTGATTTTTTATATAACAAGCCATTCTGTACAAAATTTTCTCCGCTAAAAATCTTACTATCTCCCTGAGTATACTTTATTCTCATAGGTGATCACCATTATAAAATCTACATTTATAATATAAATCTACTTTTACTTCTTCTAAATCGCAATATAATTCATTTGTAGAGTCTTCCTTATAGCTTTTGTTACAATTTATACAATACTCTTGTTCTTCCTCTACATAAAGTTCATAAACTTTGTATTTACCTACTTTATGTGTTTTTATATCTATGTAACTATTTTTCAGGATATCTACTAAGGGTATTCTTCTAACATAGCCTTCATCCATGTACTTTAAATTTTTCTTATCGTTTCTTATATATATTTTATTTCCAGCTTCTAAATGAATTGATAAAAAATTTAGTTCTGTCATTACAATCACCTTTTTTAATAAAAAGAGACGAATTCGTCTCTTTTTAGATTTCATTATTTTTATTCAGCTCATCTGCAACTAAACAAACTGATTCTAGTGTATGGTATTCTAATTTTTGTCCTACTATATTTAGTTTAGATGTTTTTAAACAATCATATTTACCATTCTTAAATCTAACTAATAAACATTTGTTATCTTCAGACTCATCAACTTTAACTAACTTATTTTCTAAATCTTTTGTTATTTCTCCTATTGTATCAAGTTTTATATTATGAATGTCTACACGAGAATTTGTACTTTCCCAATTACCCATATCATCCATTTTTTCTAACAAATCTTCTTCTGGAAGATATGGTAATTCTGTTCTCATAATATCTAAAGAATATTTTTTAATTTCTTCTAAATTGTCACTAATTTTAAAATCAGTTCCAAAATCTCTTTCTTCATTATCACACCAAGAAAAAATTGCTAAATACATAAACCCTCCACTATTTATCTAATATCTCTAATAATCCGTCTGCCATTATTGATAGTTCATGTAAAGACATTTTCTCATAATCTGGCTCTTCTAATCCTAACTCTTCAGAATATTCTTTTATGTATCCTATGTATTTTTCTCTTTCTGTTTTCAATTTTAAACTCTCCTTATAAATCAAGTATTCTTGTTTTGTAACAAATATAAAATTTCTAATTTCGTTTCCATTAAACCAAGTTTCTTGGCATATTACTCCATTTTCCTGTAATTTTTCAAATCCATTATGGCAAAGTATTTTATTTTTATAAAAATAACATCCTTCACATAATCTAGTTGATGAATATTTTAAGAATAATTCAACATCATTATACTTATATAATGATTTGTACTCTAATACCTTAGGGTATTCAAAAGTATTAGAATCTACAACTATTTTATTCATTTGAAAATTATTAGAATTCTTCAAATTCTAACTCCTCTAATTCTTCTTCTGTTAATCTATTTTCTCTTACATCCAAATAAAAAGTTATTATATTCTTTCCAATACCTAAATGATTTAGTGATCTTAATCCTAATTTTATATGCATTTTACTTAATTTCTCTATTACTGAATCCTCATTGTACTCTATTCCTCTTACAATAATTCCTCCAAGACAAGTATTCTCTTCAATGCTAAAAAAAGCTTTTCCTTTTGTTTGCTCTTCTAACTCTGCCAAAGTAGTAGTTATTATTAATGCTAAATCTGAGTTCATTTTTCCTCCTAGTATTTTTCTAAATTAAGTCCTTCTAAACTTCTAACAAATACAAGCCTTTCTGAAGTTCCAAAGAACTCTATTTTAAATAATCTGATTGCATATTTATATCCATTGAATAAAACTTTAGAAACTTTTTCTTCGCAATCTTCATCATCTTCCAATTCTATTTCAAATCTTTCTGGATTACCTTCTGGATAATTCTCTTTATAATTTGCTGATGTTTCAAAAAAATCAACTACACTTTCCATATCTTCTTGAGCGTTTAAATAAAGTTTAAATTTTTCTTCGTCATTTAATGGGATAATCCCTCCAATAAATGTTCTCCTTCCTAATTTTATATCAATCATATTAATCTCCTTATTTACATAAATTTAAATTGTTTAAATCTTTTAAAGCATATGTTCTTTGAGAATATCCTCCACTTTGTTCTTCTCTTATAATTGCTACCCATTTATAATCATGAAACTCCCATTCTCTCCATTCTTCTGAGTATGCTATTTTATCTGTTGTTTCTTCAACATACGTAAAATCATCTTCATATATATCTAAGTCGTTAGTTAAATATCTAGAAAACATTTCTCCATTTTGCAATGGTATTAATGCTATTAAATCTTTATATTCCTGATTTAAATTATAGATATATGCTGAAACGTTTAGGAGAGGGACTTTACTTTGTTTTCTTTCTAAAGATAAGATTTTCTCTAAGTCTTCTCCTTCAACTGATTCTAATTTCAAACTAACTCTTTGTGTTTTTGAATCTCTTTCACTTACAACCACACCAATGCACTTATACCAAATATCATCATAATTCTCTTCCTTATTTAAGTGTCTTTTTTTCAACTCTTCTTCTGAAATATTAATGTTTACTACTAAGTTTACAAATCTTGTTACCATTGTTCCCTCCATATATTAATCATGCATATTACACCAGTAATTATCATTTACAGTCATATTATCTAATTCACAATAAGGATCATTATCTCCATCTAATAATTTATGATTGCAATTATAACAACGAGCTGCCGTATCATAAAACCTATCTTCTCTACTTAATACTTTCTCATTATTCTTCAATTATTAGTTCTCCATTCTTAAATTCTATTTTTATATCTAAAATCTGCATAATAAATTTTTTAGTAGTTCTTATTCCTCTACCAAATTGTTTTCCACATATATATTGCTTTAAATAATATCCTCCTGAAAGTTTTATTATCTCCCATGATTTTAAATCATTATATTTATCTTTTATAATTTTTGATTTAACCATTATATCTCCATTCTACAATTGTAAAACTGTTAAAGAACTAGAAAACTCATGTTTATATATTGCTTTTAAAGCATCAGTTTGAGAGTTAAAAAACAATGTTTTCTCTGATAAATCCCAATGTGAGTACCCATTTTGATCTATTCTTTGTATATAAGATAACTTTTCAAATTTACCAGTATCATAATTTCTTTTTATAACTCCTATTACATAATCACCTTTATGTTTTTTTAATATTCTCCACATAAGCATCCTATTAAAAATATCAACAGCATAACTAATTAAACTCAACCCACAAAATACAAGTATTACTATTAGGAATATTATTTTAATTTTTTCCATTATTGTCGCCTTGTGATAAATGAGACGAATTCGTCTCTTTTTCAATTTCTTCTACTGGTACTCCTGAAATTATCAACATAATTTCTTTTAGCTTTAATTTGTTATTAGTTTTCATATTCTTAAATGTTATTATATCTTCTTCTCCGCATGTTAAAGATAAGCAATATCCCTCTTTAGTTAATAATCCTAGAAAGACGAATAAATTATATGAATCTAAAATATCTCCTTCATCTTTTATTCCAGCCTTTGCAATTCTTTCAAAAAAATCTTTTTCTTTTATCATTTTTTCTCCTAATATTAAATTTCATTTGTACAAGATTGGTTGTTTAATACAAAGTTCTTTATATATGTGCTTAAAGATTCGTCTTCTAACATTTTCTTAAACACTTCTACTGTTAACTCAACATCATAAGAACTCATGTGTAACTTTTCTTCCTGTATATTTATTCCATAGTGTTTAGCTGTTTCTAATAATTTCGGCCATTTAAAATTACCTTTATACGGATTATAAATTCCTACTTTTGATGTATTTAACTTCATAGTACAGAACTTATAGTCTAAGCTTCTTTTAATAAATCTAGAATCAAAATCTATATTATGAGCTATAAAATGTTTAGCATCTCCGAAAAACTTCTCCAAATCCTCTGTATCATCTTTAAAGTAGTTAGCATAATTAGATTTATTCTCTCTCCTTAATTCCATTACTTTATTATATGTAAGTCCGTTTACTGATATAGCTCCTTGATTATATGGTTCTACTGCAAAATAATATCTTGTAAATTCTTCTAATACTTCTATCTCAAATGTTTCTTTATCCATTTGTGCTTTCGTTGCTGTTATAGAAAGAACACTATTATTTGAACTCATTCCATTAGTTTCTGTATCAAAAAATATTAAAGTTATCTTGTTTTCATCTTTCTTATATTCGTCTAATAAATCACCGTAAAAACACATACCTTGCATTACAGATTTAACTTTGCTTCCTGGAGAACAACTTAAATCTCCATTAGCTCCTTTTTTACATTCAAAACAATCTGTAAAAGATTTTCCATCAATATCTACTCCTGAAAACATAAATTACTCTCCTATCTCTAATCTAATTTTTTTCTATTATATCTATTTAAGTTTGAGACGAATTCGTCTCTTTTTTCTCTAAGCATAATTCTGAACCATCTACTTGAAACTGATATTTTAATTTATATTGTTTCTTAGCTATTTCTCCTATATATTCTTTACAACAATATCCACACATTTCATAATCTAGTTTGTTATATTCTTCTTCATATATAACATTCAGTTGTTCTTCATCACACTTGCACCAAAATATATAAGCTTTTTTGAATATCCCTCTTTCTAATAATAAATTTATAACTTCATCAGCTACTTCCATACTTATTTCAGTTCTATCAACTAAATGTTCCTTTGTTATAAATGAATGTTTATCATAATATTTAAAGAAAGAGATAATCTTCTCAACATCTTCACTCTTTATACTAGGTAATGTTAAAATAGTTTTCATATAATACTCTCCTTTATATTCATCTCTCATTATTTGGAGAGGGAAATTAACTTAATACCTCTTGTACTTTTATAAAGATAAATCCAGTACAAGTAACTCCTTCATCTTCAAAACTATACTCAAGCATATCTACATTCTCATTCTCTATCTTGAACTTACCTACAATTTCTTCCTTTAACTTTTGGTAATATTCTTTAGCTCCTTCTTGAGTTTTAAAAGCTGTTTCTCCTGTAACTCCACCTACTAAATTAACTCTCTCCTTATAATGTTTTACTACAAAAATATTAGTACAATTTCTATCTAGGTATATTTCATCATCAGGAATTTCTTCTTTACAAAATTCAGTATCCTTATTTATCATATCGAATGTCTTAGGTAATTCTCTACTAGGTCTAATCTTTAATTCAACAGATTTTAAAATCCCTAAATCTTGTTCGTCTACTCCTTCAAATATAGTTACTAAAACATTATTGTTTATTTGATAATAGTGTCTATTCATTATATTTTTGTAAACAATTTTCTTAATTGGGAATTTACTATAATCTAAATATTTATCAACTATTTTATTAAAAACCTTTCTATGATCTTTTTCATTGTATAAATTAAAATCTATAATTCTTTGATTTTCTCCTAAGCTAAGATATTCTCTATTTGATTTTTTAATCATTATTTACCCTCCTTTAATTCTTCACTTAATATTTTCTTATCATCTTTCTTTATTCTATCTATTATTATTCTTCTCATTCTAGGATCGTAACTAACATCTATTTCTTTGTTTTCTAAATCTAATCCCATATCATTCAACCATAATAAAGGTAGAGTCAATTTAGCTGAATAACTATTATTACGCTTCTTATATCCTAAATTAACTTTCATTCTTCTTGTTTCTTTACTTGGTCTACCATTTTTACCTATACCTTTACTTTGTCTTGTTAAAAACACAAACTTCATAATTAATCCTCCAGTAAAATTACCCTAGTATCATTCTTATATTCATGTTTTATAAAATATTCTAAATCATCTATACTTTTAAAAGTTTTCATTATAGATGATTTAAAGTTATCTGTATATCCTGATAAAACTACTTCATTTCTTCCCATTGTAATAAAGAATAATCCTTCGTATTTTTCTTGTATTTTTTCTATTCTTTTTAAATTTTTATTTTTCTTAGCAACTTTTATTCCAAGCTGAAGTGATGCAAATCCTAAAATTGCAAAAGTAAGATTTATTCCTATGCTTCCCATTTGTTCTCTCCTATAATATATTCTTTAACTTGTTTTAAGTTTTTAAATTTCTTTTTATTGCAACAATCAATTTCTTTTATATAAAGATAGTAGCCACCTACTGTACGTTTTACTAAATAAGTTTTTTTGAAAAGCATATTAAGCTTTATAACCTTTTCCATTTCTTCTAGTGACTTAGAACCTTTACCTATGATGTACCCAGTATAAGCGTTTAAACCAAGTGCTATAGATACCAATACATAATTCATTACATCTAACATAATTACTCCTTTAATATTTCTATAAATACTCCTTTTGTTTTATCTGTTGTTATACATTTGCCTAATACCTTTTCACTAGCTAGGCATAACTCATCATCTTGGAAAAAACAACATTTTTTACATGGCAATTTAAAAACCATTCTATATTTCTTACCTTGCCACTCTTTATCAATTCCGATAAAATTATTCTTCATTAAATACACCTCTATAATCTATTTTTAAGCATTTTAAATTTAACAAATATAAATTTACCATTAATAGCTTAAACGCTCTACAAATGGCTCTTATAAGCCTTAAATTTAATTTTTATAATCTGTTTATAATGTATTTATAAGAGGTTTTTGTCGCACCTCGATTAATGCTAGATTTATAGGTATATTAATAAAAGGAAAAACTTATCTTTAGCTTGTCATTTTTTACAAAAAAATATGCAGTTTTATTATTATATAATAAATTACATATAAACACAAAATCGCACTAATAACTATAAAGGGTTTTAATCTGTACTAGGAGAGGGAAAATATAAAGATTCTTTTAGTTATTTAAATGTTTTTATAAGCTGGTGTTTAGCCATGATTTTGAATTAGGTATTTTTTTACATAAAAAAATAGTGGAAATTTATTGTAAATATTAAAAATAGCTATTTGTACCTAGTTATGACATATGCGACAGATAAAAATAAAATTTTTTCCTCACCTTGATAATATAAATTTATTTATAAAACTATCTACATAATCATCTAGTAATTATCTGTAAATACTCTTATAAAATTTATTGTTTTATCAATTAATTGCGAGATATAAAATCTGTGCTTGTTAAAATTAAACTTAGGTATTTTGACTTCGAAAAAAACTTATGATAATCTTTTGTAGAAGTTAGCGTACCTTTTTAAAAAGTTTCGAATGCGATTATGAGCTTTGCCGCTTTTTTTTATCGCAGTATTATTTTAACTGTTATAGTAACTTGTGAACTTACTTATGTAAGTGTTACTTATGATACATTTATGTATCTTCCTTTTGTTTTGGCTATGGTGTAATAACCGTAGCTTTTTTTTATTTTTTCTTATCCTCACCTTGTGGAAATAAAAAAAGAGACGAATTCGTCTCAAATGAAAATTTAATATTTAGCAACATTTGAAAAAGTTTTTTCCTCACCTTGCTTACAGCAATAGTGAAGTTTATAAATAAAAAAAGAGATGAGAACTATGGGAAACTCATCTCTAATTTTATTAAAAAAAAGTTGCAAGGGAATTGATAGATTCAACTATCAATAATTATTTAATGTGACAGTTTTTTTAATTGGGTTATCTGTCAAACCAAATGTTTATATTGGATTTCACTAAATCTATATTACCATTTATTTCTGTGCTTGTAAAATCTTAGCTAATGCCTTTAAGGTAGCTGGATCAATTTCTCCCTCCTTTTTACTTTTCTTGTGAGCTAATTGCATGTTAGTTACCACTAACTTAGCTTTTGAATCAGCCATAGCTTCTAATCTTTTCTGCTTTGCCATTTCTAAAACTGCTGCTCTTTCATCGGGTGGTAAAAACTCTAATTGCTCCTCAAAATCTTTTAGTTCTTCTTGTGTAGCTTCAAACTTTGCATTCTCTAATGATTCACCTACAAAATTTGTAGCTGTTTTTCCTGCACTATATATTCCTATCGCTGTATTCTTTCCTAAATTCTTTAAAGTTTTTCCCATTAATTTAAACATATATATTCCTCCTAGTTATATTCGTTTTAGATATATAAAAAAGTGGCCATTATGAGTAGCCACTAAATTCTATATCTAAAATCCACTTATTAATGATGCTATTACATCTGTTTCAGATTTAGTATATCCTAAATCAATTGCTTGAGCTTGAGCTTTCTTCGCTTCGTACTCTTTCTTCTCCTCTTCAGTGTACTCTCTCCAAATTACAGCAGTCATCTTAATAACTGTCTGTCCTAATTTGTTTATTTTCTTTCCTGCTAATACAAGTTTCTTAACTGTAGTATCATGCTCATCATCAACCATTGTAGGTGCAAGATTAAAGTCATTTAGATTTTCTGGCTTTGTACAATTGTGTAAATTTCCAAAGAATCCAATCTGACCTGTTGATAAAATTTCTGCTGATTTTTCTTGTGAGTCTTTAACAGTTATAGGCTTTGTTCTTGCTAGGTTATTTATCCCTCTAGCCCATACGTGTGTTTTCTCATGTATTCCCATCAAACAATAACCTTCATTTGGCAATAACTCTTTTAAAGTTTCTGCTAATTTTAGTGATTCTGGTGTTGCTATATTTATTGACATTATCTGTTTCCTCCCTTTTTGAAGTCTTCTGCTAATTTCAAAAGTACTTCTTCGCTTATTCCTAGTTGATTTAATGACTCACCTAATTTTTCAGCTTGGTCTTTTGTGATGTTATATTTTTCTTCTAAACTTTTATCTGTTTGTTTCTCTTGTTTTTCTTCGATTATCTTATCGTTTACAATTCCATTTGATGGAATAGTTTGTAGTTGTATTTGTGATAAGAATGTTGCTGCTGCATCTTTTAATTCTAGATAAGATCCATCGAATTCAAACTCCACATTTTCTAATACTGCCTCTAATACTTTTAAATTTCCTATTTTTAAACCAAATTTCATTTCTATTCCTCCTATGCTAATCTAATATATCTGTTCATATTTAATGTGTTTAAGTATTCTGTTAATTTTTCTTGACATGACAGAACTGTAGTTGTGTATTCAGACACGCTCTTTGTACTTTTATTGTATCTTTCTACATCTATTGTCATTAACCACTCTTCTCCAATCTTTTCAGCTGTTATAAAATGTGTTATTTCTGTTCCACCAACTAAAAATTCTCCTACTATTATAATTCTTTCTCCTATTGGTAACATCCGAGCCTCCTATTAATTGTTTGATATCTTAATTAGGTTGACTGGAGAATACCACCTCTCCAATCAAATAAATAAAAATATCAAAAGAGAAAATGAAGTTTTATAAACTTCTAAAGATAACTAGAAACTAAATTCATAAACTTGGAGGAATATGTATCATGCATTCTAGTTATCCATAGCAACTTATAAATGTTTATTACTCATTTGACTACACCATATATTTCGGCGAAAAAATGGGGGATTAATATATGATGTAATCGAATGAATAATAAAAAACGAAAAGCTAATAGAGTCATAACTTCCACTAGCTTTTGAGCGTAATTTATTTTTTATAAAACCCTGACCCTTTACAAATATAAATTTTCTACTTTTTTATATTTGTAAAGAAGTTTTATAACTATACTTTGTTCGCTAAATTGTCATCTTTAGCTTAGGTATAGATTTCTATTATTGTTATTTAATATCCTACATTATTTCTATATTTTCCCGTAGGTTAGGTGCTGTATATTGTAGATTTATATACAGCCATAAGTTCTATTATAAAATTGGTCCAATAATTTTATAAGTCCCTTATACTCCTTTATTAATAGTGGACTAGACTATCAATACCGAAGTTTTCAAATGCTTATTAGTAATGAATAACTAGCATTCTTTTATATAATCTCTATTATAATTAGCTAAATAATAATAGTTTAAATTATATCTAAAATAAGATTTAATTTTTTTTATAAATTTATAAATATATAAAAAATATTATAAAAAAAACATAAAAAGAAGAACCCCCCCATTAGGCTATAGGCTGTTGGCAGTAGGCAGTAGGCAGTAGAAAGGATAGGACAACACGCTATAGAAAAAGACCAGCTGATAGGAGAGAGAAAAAAATAGGGTAAACAGTAGGCTAAGAAAAAAAGGTAACAGAAAAGGGACGAATTCGTCTCTCTCTATTACCTTGTTGTTATCTCCACATAGCTGATTCTCTTTCTTTTGCTAGTGTTTCCCTTTGTTTTAAATAGTATGTAATTGTTACTTCTCCTGTTTCTTCTTTTATTATAAATCTAACCATTTTTATATTTTTTTCTTCTCTTGTAATTACTGATGAATAAACTTTTCCATCCATTCCTGTGATAGTAGGTTTTATTTCATTTACAATTATTCTAAGATAACTTATAGTAGGACCGCTTACAGTCCTTTTATTCATTTTACATTTTCCATTATTAAGAAATTCTAATTCTGTTTCTTCGACAGCAATCCCTCTCCTAACTTGAGCTTTATATATATTCCAACTATCTGAAAATAAATATGACATGTATTCTCCTATAGTTTCATTATTTGTTTCTTCTTCAAAATCAAAGAAATTATCATCTGTTATAACTTCTCTTATATCATCTACTCTTGTATTTTTGAATGAATCTGTAGCTATCTTTTCTAGTTCTTCTTTTTTATTTACTTCTTCATATTCTCCCTCTTCCATTAATGCTTTAACCATATCATCTGAAGGATCATATATACCTAACATTGCTAATCCACTTAATACTATCTCTAATTCAGTTCCTTTAGTCCCTATTATTTTATTTCCTACTTTCTTCATTGTTATTCCTCCAAGTTGTTAGTTATAAAAATAGAGAAGTCTTTCGACTCCTCAATTAATTGAATATTTCATCTTCTGTTATTTCTTCAAAAGCTATCTTTTCTAAATCTGAGAAATTCATAGCTTGAGCTATCTTTTGGTGATCTAGCATTACTGATATAGCTGTAGCCATTTTGTTCCATCCGTTGTTTTTGAACATATCATATAATGCTCCATAGTAAAAGAAATTTTGCTCTTTTACTCTTAGTGAATATACTGCTGAATGATATGCATCTTCATATACATCACAATATATTGCTGGTACAGTTTGTTTTATTATTTCTGTACCTACTTTTACTTCAAGCTCTACCATTTGTACAGGATTATCTGTACAAGCTAATAAGAACTTGAACGGATCTAGTTTCACACCTAATTCTCCTGTTGGAGTATATTCTCTCGGTGGTAAAACTACAATTTTCTCTTCAATGCTATTATCCGCTTTAGTAGCTTTAGCATCTATTATTGAAGTAGCTCCTTTTACTCTTACTACTTCTCTATCTCCAGCTTGTATAAATACTTTATGTGCTGGATATGTTATCTTTTTACTTTTAGCTTTATCATCAGTTAATAATGATTTATATTCATCATAAGCTGATTTAGTAGCTAATGTATTTCCTAAACCATTCATAGGACTTGTTGTTCCTGGAATAGTTAACTCTGCTAATACAACTAAGCATCTTTCTTTATTTTTCTTAGCTGATTTAAAATTCTTTACTAATTGATTTGCTGATATATCAAATTTAGCTTTAGTTCCAAAGAATGGTTTAGCTTCTCCTATAGTTCCATCATTTAATAATCTTCCAGCACTAGCGTTTATACCATTCTGTGCTAATGAAGATATTCTTATTTGTTTTCTTACCTCTGGATATTGAGATAGTATATTCTCCCAGTTCCATTCTTCAATAGCTCCCCATACTACATTTATAGGGAAATTATCATTGAATTGTGGGAATGATATATATCTACATTCTCCTATCCAAGTTATTGCTTTTATTATTTTATCTCCTGTTTCTTGTGCTTTCTCCATATCTTCTATCTTCCATTGCTTCTCAGATAAAATCTTAGAGAATGATTTTCTACCATTTGCTAATTTCTCTTTTTCAAACTCTATTAAAGCTTCTTGATTAGTTGATAACCACTCTAGTTTACCTTTATTTATAATAACTCTTCCATCTATTACATATGATAAACTTCCTTTAGAGTTTGTATATACTCCTACATTAGAATCAGTTCTAGGGAAATATATTGGTGTTATAATTCCACTAGCCATTTTTATAACTATAGTTCTTAAATCCTCATCAGATTCATACTCTATTACATCAGCTGAAATAAATCCTACTGATGTTAAATCCATTCTAGTTACTTCTTGTAACCAGTTAATATCATCAGTAGAGTACAAATCTCTCTGAACATAAATCTCTTCCACTTCTTTAGCTTCTTTTCTCTCTATTACTACATCTCTTACAACTGTATTATCTACAGGTCTGTTATTGAAATATGTAACAACATCTCCTGGTCCAAAGACTGTTGATTCATCAAACTTCTTTGGGTTCATTTCTTTTCCTGTAAAAGTTCCTGCTACTTTTGCTGCCTTTATGTTATTTATCATTCTATTCATCATATCAATCTTCTCCTCTGGTATTTTTATTTATTTTTTCCTAATTAAAACTTTAAATTGTATAATTCAGCTAAGTTTATTTCTTCCTTAACTTCATCTTGTTTCACTGTT
The DNA here is from genome assembly GCF_051657365.1 of Paraclostridium sp. Taxonomy (NCBI): domain Bacteria; kingdom Bacillati; phylum Bacillota; class Clostridia; order Peptostreptococcales; family Peptostreptococcaceae; genus Paraclostridium; species Paraclostridium sp. Next base: position 32,659 of record NZ_JBOFKN010000069.1, on the reverse strand, counting down.
CCTCTAAATGTAACTTTTTGTATTCCTTTAAGTTCATTCAGAAGATTAAACGCTTCATCTCTATTCATATCTAATAATGTTGCTATAGATGATGATGCTGTTAATGTATCTTTAGACATTGAATCAAAAAGTCTTATTGTATTCTTAGTCATATCATCCATGTTTCCAGCTCTTAAATCCTCTAATATATTTTTAGATTGTACTGGTATCTGTGATAACCATGATTTGTTATGAATATCCTTTGCTGATATATCCCAATCGTTACAAATAGTGTTGAATACTAAATCTCTCTCTTTAGCTCCAAAACTTCCTGTAACTGATTTTGTTATTAGCTTTGCAGCTCCTTGTGCTAATCCGTCTTCTGCTAATTTCTCTTGATTAGTTTGTAAATCAATTGGATCTACAATTAAATCATCGAATGATATTTTGAATCCTGCTGATGAATCTTCTACTTTAAGACCCATTGCATTAGCAAACTTATCTAAGTCTTCTGTAGTTCCGTGGTTAAGGTACTTCATCCAAGCTCCATACAGAGTTGCATGTGCATCTCCATCAGCATCCCCATAATATGCTAAACATACTTTTGTATTAGTTCTTATAGAACCATCAAATGTATATCCAACTACTTTAAATCCTAAAGTTATAGTAGTAATTGGATGTCTTACATCTGTTATAACTTCTCCTGATTTTGGATAGTCTTCTCTCCCTCCTGCTGTCATTGGATGAGGTATTCTTATCTCGTCATCAGCTAGAGTATCATCAGGTATATATAGTGAATAAACACCTTTAGTTTCCATGCCTTCTTTTGCATATTTCCCAAATGCCTTACTTCCTTGTAATGACATTCTTACTGTTTTCTTGGCTTTAGAAAACTCTTCTTGTACCTTCTCTATCATTCCTTTTATCTTTATATCCTTCTCTTCTTGAGACGAATTCGTCCCTTTTGAAATCGCGTTTACTATACGCAATTTACTACTTGCATTAATCAAGTTAGCAATTAAGCTATCTCCTATATTTGGTAATGGTTTACCTAACATATACAGAGTATCCACCTTTCTGAATACCTCTGATAACGCAGAAGAATCAAAGTTGGTTTGAGCTACTACTATTTGTATCAGTGTTTCTATCTCTTTTTCTGATACCCCTAGTTCTTTAATTAAATATGCTTTATCCATATCTAATAATCTTCCCTTATTAAGCATTCCTAGTATGTCCCATGTATGCTGACATACTACGTTCTTTATCGTTATTTCATTTGTTCTACCTAATAGATAATCAACTATTGCTAACGTATTAGCCTTATCCTCATCTACTGTTAAAGGTGATTGTGTTCTTATTCCTTCTTTTCTACCTTTAACGAACTTTCTACCAATCTTAGTAGTTCTAGGTGAATAGAACTTTATTCCATTTCCATCTGCAGTAAATAAGAATGTATTATCCTTTACATTCCTATAGTAGTTAAGTGCATTCACACTTGTTATTTGTTTAAGCACTACTTCTGCATCATCATTAACTATATCTAACTTATATTGTGATGCTATTTTTGCTATTTCCTTTTTTGCTAATCTTCCTACTAAACCATCTTTTAATTCAATTATTGTCTTTTTCATTTCATTTCTCCTTTGGTATTTTATTTATAATGGTATATCCCAACCGTTTACTTACAGGGTTAGGTTTTTATTAAAAAAAGCTAGAGTTATTTCACTCTAGCCATTTATTATTTGTCTAAATTTCTTCTTGATTGATCTAATTCAGCTAATTCTTTTCTTAATTGATTTAACTCAGTGTGCATATCGTCCCATTGTTGTCTTGTATATCTAGCTCCATGCTTTTGATTCTTAGACATCATTGTTTGTTTCCTTATGATGTTCTCTATTTTATTAGTAACAACCTTTACAGATTTCTCAGCTTTATACTTGTCTGTTGATGTATACACTGTTGTTCCCGCTACTACTGTCCCTACTAATAAAATTGCTAATACTATTTTCTTCATTGTTATTCCTCCAAGTTTTATATTTATTTTTATTTCTCAACTCAATTCCCCAACCGTTAACTATGATTGATTAACTGAGTTTAGAAATAAAAAAAGACTTATTTAACATATAAGTCTTTTACTATTTCATTTTGAGTTTGTTCTATAAATTTTATAGTACATACTTTTTTCCAGAATCCACTGTAAAGTCCCTTTTCAGTTTGGATTACCTTTTGATTATCTATTAATATTTCTACATTCTTTTCTTCTAAGTCTTTTATTAACGCACTTGTTATGTACATGTACTTATCTCCATGTTGATATCTCAGTGATGCGTACTCTTTCCCCTCGTTTTTCTTCTTCTCGATTGTGATGTTGTTTGATATGAAATTTACTTTTTGCATTTTGTTTCCTCCAAGTTTTATATTTATTATGCAATCCTAAAGACTACACAAATAATGGATACTCCAGAATACATACGAGTACGAGGGGGGGAGGCTCGAAGTATGAAGTACTAATCGCAGATATAGTACCTGGTACCCATGTGCGCACTTAATAAAATTTTTCCAGCCACAGGGTAAATTTGTTTATTTGTCTTAACTGTTACTTTTTTTATTAGTTTTGATAATGGTTGTAAAATTATTTGATATAAAACTAAAAAGAGGTGAAATAATAAAATGGATATATTTGATGCATATATCAATTCTGGTTCGTTTTCTGAGCCAGAATCAGTTGAGATAGGAGACGGTGGCTTAGAAACGGCCGATATAAAAATTACGTCTGGGACTTCTAGACCCATTAAAAAAACTACTACAGTTGAAGAATACGTTAACCCTATTCAAGCTCAACACTCAGTCCCAACAGCTCCAATAAATTCTTCAAAGTACAATCTAAAGGATTCTCTTCCTGAATATAGTGGAATTAATAGTAGCACTACATATGGACAAATATTCGGTAGTGAAAATTATTTTGATTCAGATGGAAATGCAAAAGGAGCTTTAAAGAAAGCTGCCAGTATATCGGGTAATGCAATACATTATGATACTCCTATACTTGATAAGGAATACACATTATCCGCTATAAATAGTGATAAGTTTTCAACAGAAGTCGGTAAGAGTGAATTAGAAGAATTGAGAGGGAGAGCCAATTTAGTTATAGGTGATGAGAATCTCCCAAGTAAAGCATTAGAAAGATACAATACTGGTATAAATAAATTTACCCCAAATATATCAGATCCTAAAACAACTTCAATCAATGACTTTTTCGGTGGAAACTATACAAAATCTCAAGCTATAGATTTAGCTAATACAATGGGAATAGAAACCAAAAGTAAAATGTCTAAAGCTGATTTAGGTGAGTTGGGAATGGCAATAGGTCCTGGAGAGGGATTCGCTAGTAACAATTCCAAACTAGCTAAATATATGATTGATAATAATATGAATCCAAATGATATTATTCCTAATCTGCCAGATAAAGGCTGGGATAAAAATCAATTAACAAGTCAATTATTAAACGAGATGGATAGCATTAGAAATGCTCCAAATAAAGAGTTAGAAGGCGTGCTTGCTGGAACTTTCAATAAAGAATATGACTCTATAAAAAAAGCTAAAGATACAATGGTTGAACTCTCTCCTAAGATGGAAAGTCAAAAGATACTTACTGGTGATGAAATACAAAGATTTAATCAAGCTAAATCAACTCTTAATGCTTATGATAACCTTATAAATGACGCTAAAGAAAATGGAATAGATGTTAATAAAAGTTTAAAAGGTATTAATGGATTTGATGATTTCAACCAAGCTATGTCTACTGGCTTTAATAAATATGAAGTTTCAGGAAGTTCCACTAGAGGAGTTCAATATTTAAGTAAAATAGATGAAGTAGTAGATAAACCAACAGTAAATAGCTTCATTGATAACATAAATAATATCGGTCCAGTAGCTAATGCCAGATTAGGTGCTAATGGGTATAGTGGATATTTAAAAGAAAATGAAGTTAAATTTGGAGTAGATAGCATAGATAATTTAATAGAATTAAAAAATAAAGGTGTAGATTTAGATAGTGACGCTAAAAGTATAATTGGTGCTGCTGCAAAAGTTAAAGCTTCTGGTGTTGGTGCTGATTCTGATGCTTATTCTAATTTATATAATGCTGCATCTGCTTATGATGGAACTTTCTCTAATATTACCAAAGATCAACTTTCTCTATTTGATAAAAATACTAACGGTTCTATGAATGCGAATATTGTTGATGGAAAGATTATAGTAAATGAAGGCGATAGAAATTCTCTTAAAGGATTATTATCAGAAGACGAATTGAAAGATAAGAGTGTTAAGAATTTCTTAGAAACAGGAGAAGTCAGTAAAGATGTTGACATAAGTGGCTATAATAAAAGGTTAATTAATCATTCTGAGACTCAATCAATGCTATCTAATTATAATTTGGCTAACGGAACTGAATATGAAAAATTATCAGATATTTCTGATGATTTTAAAAAAGGTATAGATAGCTTAAATAATCTTGTAGATGGTGGTAAAAGAGGTTCAACAATAGAGGAACAAATGGCCTCTAAATTTAGTGGCGTTCTTAATGAAAAAGAAGTTAGTAACATCAATAATAAAATAGCAAGTGGAGCTAAAATTGATGATTTCACTTCTAAAGAAATTGGTGCTATATCTGAATTAAGCAGAGTTAAAACTGATTCTGTTGCTAGTGAATTTCTAGAAGGCGTTAGTAACAATGATCTTGATAAAATTATTAGTAACAACTATAAAGGAGAATTAAAAGATATTGGTTCTAAAAGAGTTGATAAAGTTAAACACGTTGCTGATATATTAGGAATAGGAGATGAAAGCACTGGTACTTATAGCTTTGGAAAAGATATTAAAACAAAAACTATAAATGATAAGGATGGCATAAATAATCTTGTAGATAAGGTTAATAGCTCTAATGACATGGATATAATGAATGATATTTTAGAAGTAAAAGAATCTAGAAGTCCATGGAAAAATGGTGCAGAAGCCAGAAAGTATGCTAAAGAGAATCCTGAAATATCAAAAGCTATAATAGACAAAAGAATAGATTTAGCATTGAAAGGTAATCTTGATGATGAGTTAACTAAAGTAAATATAAGTCATGCATTAGATAATGGTGTTAAATTTAGTAAAACTGCTGAAGCTTTACTTGAAAAAGATACTCAAAACTCAAATGGTGCTATAAAAGATGCTGTTAATGATAAATTGAAAAAAATAAAAGGGAATCTATCTAATGAAGATATAGATATAAGTAAATTAAAAGGTGTTGCAGAAGAAACAACTGATAACTTAAAACATATATCTGGACATACTGAAATATTTAAAGGTGCTAAAAATTTCATGAAAGGCAATGGTGGAAAGTTAATTGCATTAGCCGCTGGTGGAATGGCTATAAGTGGAGCTGCCAATCTAGTATCTTCAGCACAAGAAGAAAGAGAAAGAAAAGAACAGCAATTAGCACAACTTATGATAGCTCAAAGTAATAGCTCTAGAGGAATGTATTAATATGATGGGAAGCGTAGCAGGATTATATTTAGATTTTTTTATGTGGGATAATATAGAAGATATAAGTAAGACAATAATAAAAGGTGGAGAACATAAGATTACAAGTACACCTGTCAATTTTGTATATAATAAAATTAGAAAAATGGCTGGAAAAGAAGCTACTGACGGATTAGCTTTATCTTTAAAATTCGCTGGTAAAAGTGGAGCTAAAGCTTTGTTTGGAAAAGCTGCTCTTAATTATTTTTTTAATCCTTATGTTGGATTAGCTAAAAGTGCTATTGATACGGCTGTTGATTTTAGAAAGAATCAAATAGATTCTGATTTTACAAGACATAGTTTAAATGTAGATTTAAGCATGAGCTATAAATTGGATGATCGTTTTAATGCTATAAATAATATGAATCTTAGGAATATGGATATTACATCACATCAAATTGGAAAGGTTTTATCATCTGGTAACTTAGCTGAAGAAATATTAGAACAAGCACTAAGCAGGTAACGATTTGTAATTTTAACTATTTTATAGTATAACTTAGCTAATGTTATATTAAACTTTTATTTTTACTATATTAACTAAAAAACTGGATATTTTTTCTATTAGATTATGTATATGTTTTCAGTTGCATATATTAATCATAATCTCTTATGAGATAGAATAAATAGGAAAAGCAGAGAACTATCTCTGCTTTTTTTTATAATCATTTATTAATTTTTCTATTTTTTTATTTAATTCTTCTTTATCTTTTTCATCAATTTGCATCTTGTTTTTTGCAGCTCCATTATAAAACATCATATATTGATTACCATCTTTCGTTAATCCATTTTCTAAATTCCCTATAAACGAAGTCGCTCCTATAACTTTATACGTATCTTTTTCAACAACAATTTGTAGTCCACTTCTATAACCACTCTTTACTTCAGTTATCTCAAGGTATTCAAGTGTTTTACCACTAAAATTACTTTTAGCAGATGTACATAAAATTCCAGTAAACAAATCTCCTTCTTTAGTAAAAACTAAATCGGTCTTTGTCGGAGGTACAAATATAACCTCTTCTCTATTCAATACTTTATTTTCTATGTTTTTGTTTCCTGGAAATGCTTGAACTACCCCTGCAATTATAAACATTCCGATTATTATTTTTTTCATTATTTCTCCTTATGTATCCCTTTTTTAGTTAGCTTTTACTATTATATCCTAAGTCTTTATTTTTGTATATAGTTTTAAAACATCTTTAGTACTTGAATAAGCCATAGTTAAAAAGCAGTTTTTTAGACAAAACTTTTATTTGATTTAATATTGAATTTCAAGGAGGTTTTATGTCTGAAGAATTTATAGAAGAAAATGATGGAACTCTCAGTTTTTTTAAAGAAGATAAAGGAGAACATGAAGATATAACTAAAGATGTTGATGAGTTTCCTGTCGAATATGCTGACATATGCTATAAATGTCAGGAATCGCATTATAATAGAAAAGGCTTTGTTGATGGTGAGTTTCCTGTCGTTTGCAAAGGAATACCCAAAAGATTAATAGATGAAAAATATTATCCTTTAGAAGAAATATATGGAGATTTATACTACCAACTAACCAGTGAACAAAAAATACAATTACAATATAAAAATAATAAAATAATGTGGGCTAAAGATATGTTAAATTGGTCCCCTCATAACCCTAAAAGAGATTGTTGGCAAGGCTATCAAGAAGAAATGCTTACTTGTACTGCTCTTAGAAAAGTTGGAAGACTTGGCCGTAGAATGGGGAAAAGTGAGGTTTTAACTGTTGATGCAATTCACTATGCTATGAATACACACATTAAAAATCCAAGAATATTAATTCTAGCTCCATTCATGAACTTATGTGATGAACTACACGCTAGAATATTAGATAAATTAGATGATTCTGTTTATAGAGGTACTTATAGTTCTACAAAAAAACCTTATGTTGTAGAAATACCTAGACCTAACTTTGGAGATACTGCAAAAATTAAATTATTTACTACTGGTTCTGGAAGTGGAAATGCTGGAGCATCTACCAGAGGACAATCTGGAGATAAAATGTTTATAGACGAAGCTGGATATATGGATCAAGAATCTCTTGAAGCAGTTATCCCTCTATTGCTAGAACATCCAGAGGTTGAAATCTTAGTTACTTCTACACCTTCACAAATACCTAATAAATTTAAAGAATGGTGCTTAACAGATGAAGAGTTTAAAGATTTTCACTTCCCGTATACTATTATGCCTAACTTCCCTGGGGAAGAAAAAATGCTTAGAAAAATGTATACTAAAAAAGGTTGGGAACAAGAAATAGAAGCTAACTTCTATGAAGGTACTGCTAAAGTATTTAAAGAAGCTGATATTAAAAACTCTTTAAGAGCATATAGATATCCATATAGTGCCATGGAAATTCCTGATGCACAAGATTGGAGATTCTTTATTGGTGTTGACTGGAACGCTCATAAAAATGGTGTTCAAATAGTTGTACAAGGAATTAACCTAAAAAATAAAAGAACAAAGGTTTGGTATAGACATTCAGTAAACGAAGATTCTAAAAGAAAATTCTCAGAACAACTTCAAACAGAAGCAGTAATGATGATTAGAGATTTAGATAAAAGATTCGGTTGTGAAAAGATAGCACTAGACTTGGGATTCGGAGCTTTAAACGCAGAAATTCTTATTAAGATGTATCAGCAAGAAGGTAACGAAGAAAAAATTGTTCCAATAGATTTTGCATCTGTTATAAGTGAAAAGCATCCTATGACTGATGAACCTATTAATAGAAGAATAAAAGGTGTTATGGTTCATTTATTACAGCAAAGATTTGAATATGGAAGTATAGAATTGTCAGCGTTGGAAGAAGGAGATTTAAAAGGAGATGACCAACTTGGAGAACTTCTAACTACTCAACTTAACTACTATGAGATTGAAAAATATGATGCTAGAGACAATCCAGTCTTTAGAGCTGCTGGACCTGGTACTGATCACATACTAGATGCACTTATGCTAAGTAACTATATTATTGCAAAATTTGTTGAGGAAGTATTTAATTTGGAAGGTTCTAAAAGAGCTGGTGTTGCTGATGGGACATCTAAACTTCAACAAGACTCTTTAGAAAATGCTATTAGCCAATTAGAGGAGTTTGTAAATAATGTTAATAATGGAGATGGATATAACCTATCTAAAAAATTCACTACATCAGATATGAGAGATAATTTTATGGAAGTTAAAGATTCTAAGGCTGCTGACGAAGAAATTAAATATATACAATCTGCGCAAAAAGGTAGATTAGGAAGTAAGTTTTTTGGAACAAAAAGTAAAAGAATAAGCCGACAAAGGTTCTAATTTTGCATAATATTTTTTTATATGTTTAAATTTAACTGTTAAACATAACCAAATTTATGATAATTATAAAAGATATGATTTTAGAAATATTTAGAGAATTTGAGAAATTGGGAATTCAGAGTATTGAAGAAGCAATCAAACATACGGATAAAAATGATATTTCATATATTTGTCCTCAAAGAGAAATTAAATTCAAGGGTCATTCTATTGTACATGATGTGATTAATAAGAATTTAAGAATAGTATCAAGTGATTTGAGTACTATAGGTTTGAAAAAAATTACTTACTCTAAAAGATTCTCTAAATTAACTTTCCATTATCAAAATGGAGAAAAAATTGAAAAAGAAGGTGACAAGGTTATGTTTAATTTAATGTCGTTAAATGGAGATGAATTATTCAGAGTATTAAATTTTTAGGAGATATTAATGGAAGTTTATGTAAAACAAAATAATGAGCTAATTCCTATTAATTCTGGAATTAACCTATTTGAGTCTATGAACACTCATTCTGGAGACGTTCAAAGTGTTGAGTTGATTGTTGAAAGAAAAAGTTCTAAAGCAATCAAAAACCTTATGACTAACTTATCTATTATAGATAAAGAAATCGAGTTTTTGCTAAAAAAAGATAGTAACAACTCAAACGAAGTCTTTTATATTAGAACAACAACTGAAAAGTGTATTAAATTCACTTTAGAAGTTAAAGATAGTAATGGTATTTATTCATTTATAAAACCTGATTCTAATGGATTATTTTTAATAAATAAAAACTGGGAAAATGACGAGTTTATAAATATTAAAATCACTGCAACTGTAGAGGAAGGATTTTCAGAGAGTTTTGGTGAAATAACATCACTAGGATTACGAATGTCTTGGTATGGTGAAATGAATGAAAAAAAATCTTTTGCTTAACACTTTAGTGAAGATTACTTCTATAAAAGGCTTGAGAATTGACTTAACAAATATAAAGTTCAGTGATAAACCTAAATTTATAAAGCAATATGACACTATTCTAAGTTTAAAAAAGAAACCTATTTTAGATGTTGTTTCTATAATTAGGTATCCAATATTTAATCTTCATAATAGTTATAACAATATTTCTCTTATTAAATTTAACAAAATACACACTACTGAAAGTAGTATGATATTAAAATTTATTCCTGATTTTTGGCCTTATAATAATTGTGGATACAATAAAATTATACTGGATAATATAGAAAAGATATATGCTAGAACATCTAATTATTTCAACGATGTGTATGATGCTTTTTTAAAAAAATATACAATAAAAGCTAAAGAAAATAGATTAGAGTTTTCAGAGAAGATATTTGATTTAGTATTGTATCGTATAAATTTAAAAAAGATTAATACTTATGATGAAATAACAGATGAAATGATAGTTTCTATCTTAATTGATTACTTCAATTCTAATATGTAATAGGGGATATTTTTCCCCTATTTTTTTATATTTTATATAGGAGGATTTTATGAGTTTTAAATTAAAACAAGCTGCTATAGGTGAACTTGAAAAATACAACATGGATGATTTATTTCCTAATGTTGAAAATGAATTAATAAAAATTATAAATATGAAAGAGGAACTTAAACAAGGTATAGTCAATCATCTTATTAGAGATGCTGCTGGCCACCAATTTAACGCTATAAGACTTTGCTCTGTTCCTGAGCCTTATGATGAATTTGAAGAAGAACTTGAAGATATTCAAAGTGATTTAGAAGAGTTAGACAAAGAAGATCCTAGATATAGTGATTTAGCAAAAAAGGCTAGAAAATTAGAAAGAAAAATAAAAAAATTGAAAGATCCTCATAAATATATGGATACTGTTTGTGAAAGTTTTAAAAATTGTCCTTTATTTAAAAGTGGTGATGCACCAGAAGGGTGTTTATGTCCTTTTGAATACAAACTTGTTTCTGATTGGACCGAGGGTTATTTAAAAGAATTTGATGTTCATATAGCTGTTCAAGGAGTAGATAAGTCTATCGTATCTCAATTGGTTGTTTCTGATTTAATTATTTATAGATGTATGAAAGCAATAGCTTCAACATCTCTAGTTGATATATCTGAAAAACCTACGGAATTCGGCATATCATATGAAAAGAAAATAAACTCATACTTAGATATCAAAGAAAAAGAAAGTAAAAATAAATTAAAACTTCTCAACAATATGATAGCTACTAGGTCAGATAAAAAGAGATTTAAAGTTGAAGATAAGAAATCTAATCTACTTAAAAATGCAGAAGATAATATGAGTAAGTTTATAAAAGAAAAAGAATCTATTAGAAAAACAGGAATGAAAACACTTATAAATGTTAAAACTGAGGTGAACTAATGAAAGACCTTTTTAGTTATAAACATGAAGATAAAAATATAAAAAAAAATTATGAGATAGATTTTGAGAGAGAAAGAAAGATAATTTATCCAAACCAAGATGATGAAATACCTGTTGATAAACTAATAGAAACTCTTGAAGAAATAGAAACACTAATAAAAGATAATGAAACCCTTAATAATAATCTAAAGAATGAACTTAATAATACAGAAATTAGAGGGCTTAATAAGTTTTTTGATAAACAAATTTTAGATGAGTTAGATAAGTTTCATAGTTTTTTAAAAACACTTATCCCTTCTCTTCCTCCATACTATTATGAAAAAGAAGACGGAGAAATAATATTATCTACACAAGCTTATATAGATGCTAAGGATTTTTTATTAAATGAATTTGGTTTTAATAAAGGAAATATTGTTGATGAGTTTGATTATAATGGAAATTTAAATACTGAGAAAATGTATTTCTCTAATGATTATTCTGTTAGCGCAAATGGAAATATATATCATAAAGATGATATTGTTTTTAATATTAATGATAAAAGTAAAATTTTTGTTGAATATATAGACCTTAATAATAATTTAATAAAATTTAAACCTGGGATTTTAGTTTCACTAGATAAGGTAGCTCCTATAGATAAAGTTAAAGATTTTTTTGAATACAACGATTCTATAAATAACAACAAAGGCATTATTGAATTTACAACTGATAAAGATAAACTAATAGCTATTATTCCAGAAGATATTACAGATGAAGAACGTTTAGTCTATGAAGAAGAAATAAATAATTTCAAAGGAGTTACTCTTGAGGATTTAATAAATATTTTTGGTAAAGACCCTACTGAAAGTTTAAGAAAAGTAATAACTAGCAATAAAAACTTCCCAGAAGGTTTTCAATTTTGCAATACTAGCCATGTCAACTATTTATGGCTTATGTTTCTTCTGATAATCGGAGGAGGTCGTACTGGTAGAGCACCATTACCACAAGATGGCAGTGTTTGTGGATATTATGAAAAACCTCAAAGAAAAAGTTTAGGTTTTGTTGGATCTCCTGCTGATGGTAATTGCTCTGATAAAAAATATAGAACTGGCCACAATAAAGGATATTCTAGTACTAATCCTCAAGGTATAAAAGTTTCTCTTATTCAAATGTTACATTCTTTTCTCTCTCCAATTTTTGATATAAACATGAATTCTCTTAACTTTGAATTTAAAGTTTCGAAGTGGAAAGTTAAATTAAATCTAATGCCTTCTTTATGTATAGGTGGAACTTTAGAACATGGTATTTGTAAACTTCAAGAATGGATTTCTGGAGAAATTAGGGAAACTCAAGGTTGTAACTCACAATATATTATCCCTAAAATACAAGATAATGGCGAAGGATTGGTTCTTGATGGAATAGAAGAATTAAAAAGTGATTCTAAAAATGCCAATGATATTGAAATTTTTTATAATAGAAATTTTGCTATATTATGGAACTACACACATTATCATACAAAGTATAATAACTATTCTGAAGATTCTAGAAAAAATGAAATAGTTACCCTTTACTCTACTTTGGATATTAGCTCAAAAAGAAAAATGAATAGAAATAATATAGAGGAGTTATTTAATAAAAATTATCATATTATTTATAGTGATATTCTTTTAGATGCTGATACTGGTAAAGCTACTAATAACTTTGAAAATAGTTATAAATTAAAATTACAACCCTCTAGTTTAACAAAGATGTTTGCTTCAGATACTTATAAAAATGTTGATGTTAATGCAGACCCTTCTAATGTTAATAAAATAATAACTATGGGATTATACGCTTCTTATAATTGTGATCTTATAGATGAACTAGATTTATTTGAAGCTGATTATAGTGATAGTGAGTTTAAACCTAATTTTATTTCATAGGAGATTTTGATGATACTAATAAACGAATATTTAAAACATGATTTACTTACACTTGAAGAAGAAAATAAACTTCTTGTTGACTATAAAATTAATGGTAACGAAGATGCTTTAGAAACACTTGTAGAGTGTAACCAAAGACTAATAGCAAAAAATATAGCAACGTTAAATGCATACAATAAAGAAAATTTTGAAGATTTAATCCAAGAAGGCAATATAGGACTAATAACTGCCATAAGAAGATTTAGTTTAGATTCTGATTGTAGATTATCTACATATGCTACTCACTGGATTAAGCATATGATTCTTAGATACTTAAAGAGTAAGAATGATAATATAAGAATTCCTGAATATCAGCATAATATTTTAACTTTATATAAAAAAGGTGCGAGTGTTGAACAAATATCTAAATCTACATCTATATCAACTAAAAGAGTAAAAAAAATAATATCAGATTTTGATAATGGCCTATATGCTGAACATTATTTTTTAGAAGCTTTTTATTCTAATATACCTGAATCTCCTAATGTTGAAGAAGAAATAATTTCTTCTTTGATGGAAGAAGAATTATGTGATTTAATAGCCTCTAAACTCAGTAAAAAAGAAGCTCAATTTGTTATTCATAAATTTGGTATAAATACTACAGAATTAACAGAAATAGAAATGTCTATAAAGTTCAACTGTAGTAAGCAAAACATAAATTCAACATATAGAAAAGGCCTTGAAAAACTAAAAAAGGAGTTTATTAAAAATGAGAAGCTTAACAAAAGATCCTGTAATAATAAATGCAGCTCAATCAATAGTACAGTTTTTTAGAAGTAGATTTTCTCAAGATGAAACTGAGATTGAAAAAGAGATGAATAAACTATCTTCTGAAAAAGAAATATTAAAAGTTATGAAAACTGATATTTCTGAAAAAATAAAAAAGTAGGTGCTTTATGAAGAATATAAAAATTGCTCTAATAGTTGGCCACAATAGTAGTGACGGTGGAGCATACTCTAATACATTAAAGATAAATGAATTTAATTATTTTAAAAAGGTTGCTGAATATATTAAAGAAAATTTAGACTGTGTTACTGTTATACATAGAACTTCTAATTCTTCTTATATTTCACAAATGACTAGAGTTTTAAGTATTATAGAAAAAAATAAATTTGATATTGCTTTTGAATTACATTTTAATGGAGCTAAAGATACTAATGCTCATGGAACAGAAACTCTCTATTCTAATAAATTTGAATGCTCTGAAAAAATAGCTAATTTAATAACAAATAATTACAATCTTTTATTAGGTTTAAGAAAAAGGAAAAATCCTCTTATTACATCAACCAAACAAAGAGGTGGATACCCAATAATAAAATCACCCATTCCATATCTATTAATAGAAAGCTTCTTTGGTTCTAATATTGGAGATTGTAATAAAGTAAAAGATTATACTAAAGTAGGAGATTGCATATTAAAATCTATCGATATAATTCTACAAGACAACATGATTTGCATAAATAATTCTGAAATAAAAAAACCTAACAATCCGATAGATAATAAAGTGGAGACTAAAGATGAACAGATAAAGTCTATCGCTAAAGACTTTATAAATAATAAATACAATGGATTCAGTGAAGAAATTAAAAGTAAATTGTTTGAATCTATTTTCACTACATCATTTAATAAAATTATGACATCTAGTCAAATCGAAGTTTTTAAAAATAAAGAAAAAATGCTAATTCTTAATGATAAGCACCTATTAATTTTCTCTGAATTTTATAACAACACTACTACCATTGATAAATTTTTTTCTGAATGTGAAATTATTGTAACTAACGATATAAATAAATATAGCATTACTGAGTTTAATTATTTATACAACAGCGAAAAACTAAATAAGTATTCAGATACAGTTTATAGAATAATAAATATTCTGAAAGATAATAGAGATAATATAAATCAAAATAATGGGCTTCTATCAACTGATTTAGACAAAGCTAACGTTGTTGATGATAAAGTTATAGAAGAAAAAGAGATTGAGCTAGAAACGGCTATAAACAGCATTTCTATCGAACCTTACTCTATGGATAAAAAACTTGTTGAATTAAAATTCTCATTAGATGCTTTTATTAAACTTTCAACTATCGAGAGTGAAAAAAGTATAGTTGAAACCTTTTATAAAAATTTGTTATCTAAGTGCAACGAAACATCTGATTTAAAATTATACCAAGATCAAAATTTAAAATTTTTAGAAGATTCTTTATCTAAATTTATTTTTGATACTAAGAACTCCAATGGATTTATAGATATTTGTATGTTAGTTAAAATATTTTGTGAAATATATAAACTAGCTATACAAAATGAATTCTCTAGAACATATTTCTTGCTTACTGGTTCTATTCAAAATGCAGAAAATAATATTAATATAAAACCTGAAAACTACAACTCTATAATAAATAGTTTTTTTTACAATGATAAATATAATGTTGAGAAAGAGGAAGTTAATCCTATATCATACATATTTAAAAAATCAGAATTTTTAAATATGAAAAAACATGATTATGATAACTTGAGAGCTTATTTATCTAGAGTTCCAATGAAACCAACTAAAGTTAGTTGTGATAAAACTTTTATTTTAATTTATGGATTGTTACTACTTGGCAGTATGAAAAATGAAAGTTTTAAAAGGGTAACTATAGAAAAAGAAAATGATGATATAGAAACAAAAATAGCTAGACATTTTTTTAATATGAAAAATAAAAAATGGAAACATGATTATTCTGATACAGAAAAATTCTTTTCTATGCTATACCCTTTTGTTGAATATAAAAATAATCATTTTACATCCATCATGAAAGATAAAGAATTTAATAAAAGCCAAGAACATTCTAAAAAATTAAGAAAAGATGTTGAAAAAGAAGCAGCAAAAATTATTGATAAAATTAAAACAGTTTTTTATGAAAGTTATGATGGTAAATCAAATTATGGTGTATATTCTATATTTCAAGGACTTGCAGATTTAGCATATGAGTTATCAACACCTATGACGTTTAGAGTTGATTTTACTTCTGTTGATGTTATAGAAAACATAATACAGTCTTTTTTAAATGCTTGTGTATCTAGCATTGAAATGCAAACTACTCTTCTTATATATGATTTTATATTTAACTTTGGGATTAATATAGGCGGAAAAAATTATTCACTAAATGATCTTAACAATATTATAAAAACTTTAAATTTAGTTATAAATATTTCTAAAAAAGATATTGGTACTTATGAATTCTACAATACTAGAATAAAATTAGTTGAAAACTCAGGACAGTTTCAATCTTTTAAGAATTTAGGCTTTTTAACTTATGATAAAAATCTTAATTTTTTAGTTGTTGATGAAATAGAAGAAATTGAATTAACTGGTTATTATCTTAGTGATGAAAAATTTGGATTTAATGAATTTGAATATATAAGAAGAAAAGGAGAAGAATGCTCTCCTGGAAATAGAGCAGAATTAATAAGAAGATATAACAATCTTAATTATTATGAGAAAGTTTCAATGTATGCTAACTACTTATTCTCAAAAAGTAAAGAAAAAGATATAACATATGATATAAATAATTCTTCTGGAAATGGATATTTAAATATAGTTAATTTTTATAAACATTTACAAGCTGAAGCTAATAATATTGATGTCGACGTCATTAAAATGCCTATATTCTTATACAATGTTCTTACTGATATTAATGCTAATAATAAAGATTTCAAACTATATGTAGATGAATTAAGAAATATCAGCAAAAGATTTTTTTATAATAGCAAAAAAAATGAGAACAAAATAAAAGAATATATAGCTAAAAATTTAAGTGAAGATAAAATTGTAGATTGGACAATGAAGATGTTACCTTCTTATGAACTTATAGCTAAGGCATTTGGTCTAAAATCAGCTTCAAATATCTCAACATTAGATAGTTTTATAGATAGTCTTATGCAGTTTATGAATCTCATAATAGGTATAACATTCGATAAATGGAAATCATCTACACTTGAAACTATAGAAGTTAGAAGAATTAAAATGATAGAACGAGAACGATATTATTATCTCCAATCTATTCCTATTCTTATTGATTGGCTAGTCTCAAACATGGAAAAAAATATAATTCATTGTTCTAAAACATTAAATGACTATAACAATATTGATTATGATGCTGTAGAAGATAATCTAGAAAAAATGGAGTATTTTGAAAACGAAGTATTATTAAGACTTAAACATGAACTCGGATTTATGTCTGGATATCAACTTAAAATCGTTAAAGATAAATTAGAAAAGTCTTTAATAACTATAGAATCATTAACTCCTACAGAAGTTAAAAAACTTGTATCTGTTTTTACTGGATTTGAAAAAGAAGATATAGAATATTTAAAATCATTATCTACTGAAAATAGAATTAAAATAATGGAATTATTTTCTAATTATTTAGATTAAAGAGTGTTTATTTTGACACTCTTTTTTTTATATTTTAAACTCTAAAAACAAAGAGGAGGACATATGAGTAATTTTTTTAATAAAAAATTTTTTAATCTTGGAATTTTTAGCTATCGTAGAATTAGTGATAAAAATTTAGCTGTTTCAGATGATAAAAATTTTATACAAAAATTTAAAGAGGAAGTTACTTCTGCTGTTAGTTTCAAAAAGATTTATAAAAAATCTGCTGAACCTCAACAAATGGATGATTCTAAATATAACGAAAACATTGATGAATTAGTTGATATTATAACTAAATCTAAAGAGGTTGATGGTTATATCTCAAGAACCATAAGTAACTTTAAACAGAAAGCATCTAAAACAGGTTTTAAATTTATTTCAAGAGATAAGTCAAAGGCTGAACAATTCGAAGAATATTTAGAAGACATCCTTATAGTTTCTGGTTCTTCTATAGAAATGTTTTTCCAGGAATTACTTAACAACTATATCAGTTTTGGAAATGTATTTATACATAAAACTATTGATATTACCACTGGTAAAATTGCAAAGATAACAATTCTTCCTAGTAAAGGTTGGACTCCTTTAGATTCTTATGGTGTAAATGTTATAAAGTGGCAATTTGAAGTAGGAGATGTTTCTACAGTATATACAAATAAAAATATAACTCATTTATCATTTGATAAAGAAACTCATCATGTGCTTGGTACACCAATACCTGCAAATGCTCTTCAAGATGCTGCAATTTTAAGAGACGTTGAAACAGAAAATATACAAGATTATTATGATAGTCTTGAAAAGAAAATGATATTCAAGGTTGGAGATCATAAAAAGCCAGCTAAACAAATTGAACTTGATGAAGTAGCTGATAAACTTAATAGCTCTAGCGTTAATGAAGATTTAGTTATTTCTGGACACGTTGTTCCTGAGCTTATTCAATCTAAATATAACGACAAAGCTGTTGATGTAATCAGCAACCTTAAAACTCGTGTTCTTGCTGCACTTAGAAGCAACTCTACTAATATAGGAGAAAAGGGAGCAGGACGACAAGATGCTGATACTCTTGATAATCAAGAAGATGTAGTTGTTGAGGATATTCAATCACTACTTGAAAATCAATTAAATACTAAATTATTTAGAGAATTAGCAGTTGATTTATTTGGAGTTGTTAATAGTCAGAATATTGTTAAATTAAAATTTAATGAAACTTTTACTAAAAAAGAAAGAAGAGAAAAACATGCAATATTTAAATTTCTATCTGGAGTAACTACTCTTGGAGAAGTTAGAGAAGAATTAGGGGAAAGTGAAACAGTTGATGAAAGTAAATTATACAACAACTTATTCGCTACCCAAGGAAACACTTTAGAAGGAGCTAGCAATGCTACAAACCCTTCAAATCAGCATGGAGCTAGAGGTAAGTCTAGTGCTTCTGTTAAAAATTAAAAGAGGTGAAAATAATGTATCTTATTAGAGATATAGAAGATATTCAAAAGAAAAACGAAATAAACGATAGTAATTTCTTTGATAGCTTTTTAGACTCAAGTTCTTCAAAAGCTAAAAAAATAGCTGACAATTCTATAAATATGAGTGCTAACCATTTGGTTGTATATAGTCTTGTTACTACTTCTGATAAAGAAATAAATATAAGAATGTATCCTGACTCTCATGTTAGAGATATGGCTAAAGATAAAAAATGGACTACTCCATACCCTAAACCACTTATGCTAAATCATGATATTTATGGAGAACCTATGGGTAGATTTTCAGATTCTTGGTATGTTAACCATTCTGATTTAGAAGTTGAATATGGAGATTCTGAATTACCACAAGCTGTTTTGGACGAATTCGTCTCTAGAAAATCTTTTGGAGATGGAAGTGGCTCTGTTATTGGCCAGATTAAAGTGCCTTCACTAGATGTTAAAAGAAAAATTATTGATGGTACTTATTGGACTACTTCTCAAGGTGCTATTAGTGATTCTTTAACTTGTAATATTTGTAATAAATCTTATTGGAATGGATGTTCTCATATGAGAGGAACTAACTATCCTAATATGTCTGAAGATGGCTCTACAGTTTTAAGTTATACTAAGTGCGTTCCTTTTACAGGCTCTCTTGATGCTGTAGAAGATAGTATCGTACAAAGACCTGCAAATGACACATCTAGTTTAATTGTTTTCGATTCGAAAGCTAAAAAGGTAATAAATTTGACGAATGTCAAAGATTATGAAAATATATTCAATATAGTTTCAGATGAAAACGAACAAAACGGAAAAGAACAACAAATAACAACAGATAATACAATCGAAAGCGGCAAAGTTGAAGGATTGTCTGATGAAGAACTAGCTAACTTAAATTTAAATAAAAAAAATGATTCTAGTGAGGTAAAAAAGATGTATTTTAGAGACTCTGCAAAAGAGGTTTTCATGTTTAATGCTAAACAAAAATTAAGCGTTAAAGATGATTCTGTAATTAGTGCTTTATTCGATGGGCTAAAAGATGAGGAAATTGAAGTTGCTTTAAAAGTTGTAAAAGCTCTAGCTGATTGTGAAAAAGTAGTTCCAGAAATTCCTGCTGCTACAAAAGATGGCGAAGGTACTACTGAAAAAGGAACAGAACAAGCAACTACTGAAGATCAAACAGAAAATTCAAATCTAAAAAAAGATTTTGAAGAATTACAAACAAAGTTTGGACAATTAGTAGATGCAATTAAAAATATTGATGGAGTTAATAATCATATCCCTAATATTTTATCTGTTATAGACGAAAATAATAAAGTTACTTCTACAAATAAAAATTCAAGATTTAAAATAGCTAGTTGCGAGGTGAGATAATAAAATGGATAACAAAATTTATAATGGTAATAGAGGCGTAGGAGTTACAAGAAAACCATATGGACAAGGACTTATATGGGGACAGAAAGGTCAGATTTTCCAATCAGAAGATACATCTCCTAATTTAGGTTCTACAGGAAACTTAGGTCCAGATTTTGGATTACCAGTTGCTTATGTAGATCCTGAATTTAATGTTGGTGTAGCTATAAAAATGGGAATGATTGTTGCATTTGACCCTGAGTCAAAAAGAATGGTCCCAGCTAATGGTGGAACAGATTCTACTATAACGTACTCTAACCTTGACACTGAATATGGTGTTTTAGATAAGAGTGGAACTAAAAGAGTTAAATCTGGTGAAACTAGAGTATTTAAAGGAAATTTCCCTGTAGGGTGGGCATTACAAGATGTATTCCAAAATCCTGCTTGTTACAATGGAACTCAGTTTATGATAAATCAAGAGTCTCCTGATTTTAGAAGAGTTGGACAAATAAGAATGGCTGTAGTTTATAAAACTGATGGTTCTAAATATGATTTAAAACCTGGAGATTATGTTAAGGGAGATGGAGCACCAGACTTAGCAGAAAATCCAACAGCATTTTATGGTATGCCTATTAGATGGGAAGAAGGAACTGATAAACTTAACCAAAGAGCTGGAAAAGTTATGTGGATAGAAGATGCAGATGAGTTTGATAGACAAGGTGCAGAAATGCATAATTCTTACGGTGCATATGTTCATGGCGGTGGAACAATGGGATTCCCTATGGAACTTTATAATTTTATGGGACAGGAAGAAGTTATAAAAGATGCAACTTATAAAAAGAAGATTGTAACAATTTCTATTATCAAAGGATAAAATAATTAAAAACACAGTATAAGGAGAATTTAACATGAACGGATTAGTACAACACCCTCACATGGCGAATGACTTCAATTTCGCATCATATGAGCATTTAAAAAATAAAGAAATAGCAAAAGATAGAATGGAATTAAACCCAACATTAGATAATTATATGCCTATATCAGAAACTCAATTAACTGATGGTGCAAGATCTTTCGAAAGAGTATTTAAAGTTGAAAATGCTGGAAGAGCAATAACTTCTAATAGAGAGTTTCAAAACCCTTCTTTCAGAAGAAGACTTGTTTCTGATATAGAGAGTTTATCAGAAGTTTTAATCAATGATGGATTAGACCCTGTAACTGGTGACTATATGTCTATGAAAGATTTACAAGAAAATATGTCAGCTTTAGCTGAAACTGTAAAAGACTTTGGTACTGGTGCTGGTTCTATCATTACTAGGCAAGTAATTACAAGATCAATCGAAAAACTACCAGAAGAAGGAACTATTCACCAGTATTTTACTAAAAAATTAGCTGTTAGAACTAACGAAGAGATTATCCTTCCAGCTATCGGTTCAGTTGCTAATGCTTCATTAGATATGGGACCAAATACAGAGCCACACATTTTATCTGTTTCTACAGATGCAGCTATGGTAGCAAAATGTGGAAGATCTGGAATTGCAGTTCATCTACAGCACGAAGCTATTAGATTATCTAAATTTAATTTATTAAAATTATATTTAACTGAAGCTAAAAACTCTTTAAGAAGATGGAAAGATATTAAAGCTGTTAGAAAAACTTTTAATGGAGCTACAACTCTATTTGATAACTTAGCACCTGAAGATTCAATTTTAGGATCTACAACTGGAAGATCATTTAAGGATTCTTCATTAAATGGAAGTTTCACTTTAAAAGATTTCTTTGCTATGTTCTTATACGGAATTGAAAAAGGAATTTATTGTGATACAGTATTGGTTTCAACTATTGGTTGGATGGTATTCATGAACGACCCTATCATGAAAAACTTTATTGAAAAAAATGGTGGAGTAATTTTCAGAGGACCGCAAGGAACTATTGGAATGGATTTAGATCCTTACAGAGCTATGATTTCAGGAACTAGACCTGAAAAAACTCACATTACACCTTCTATTCCTTCTGGACTTATGAATGTAAACTTTAGATTTATTGTAACTCCATTTGTACCTTTCTATTCTGAAGGACAAACTATTTACAAAAATTTAATTTGGACAAAAGGTGTTAGCCAAACTCCTTATACTGTTAAAGAAGGATCTAACGCAGGACAACCAGTTAAATGTGGAAAAGATAAAATGACTAACCTTATAATGTTAGATTCTTCTAAAGCTGTTTTACACTTAGAAGAAGAGCAAGTGAAGACCGCTGAAGAAAATGACATGTTAAGAGAATTCCATAGAATCCATTTAACAGAAAGATATGATTTTGCTTTAATGTATGAAGGTGCTGGTGTTTTAGTAGCTAGAAACATTGTTGTAACTGATGATACTTTAGATATTTACAACTACATTTCTGTATCTCTAACTGAAGCTCAAACAGCTTTACAGAAGTAGTGTGATCATTTATGGCTAAAAGAAAAACTATAGATGAAATTGCAAGTGAAGAAGAAGTTTTAGTTGGACAAACAATTCCAGGAGAAGAGGAAGTAATTCCTCCTGCTCCTGTAGATAGAACTTTCGTTTTAGATGAAGTTAATTTTTGTTCTATTGGTGATGAAATTCTTAATTTAACAAATCCTTTATTAGTTATAAAAAATGATAGTGAATTAATTAGAATTGCTGAAACTCTTGTAAAAACAAAAAAAATAAAAGAAATTATTAAATAAAAATAGATATCAGGAGGATATATGACACACTCAAGAACTCCTAATCATCTAATTATAGAAGGGCTTGTAGAACATTCACAGTGTTACAACAATAACTCATTTGTTGTTGAAAAAAGTGATAGGGATACAGTCCCTTTTTTATCAGAGATATTAGGAAAAAATTCTGTTAAATTAAATTTTGATTATGAGTTATCTGATGAAAGAGTTCTTATATTTATACAACTTGTTGATAATAATGATTCTATTGTTTTTAAAGAAATAATAGTTTCGGATCTTCATAGTATAGATTCTGAAGAGAATAACAATAGTGATTTTAATATTGAAATTTTTGATGGAACTATAGAAATAATTTCAAATGAAAATATTAAATTCACAGATATAAAAGGATATATAAAAGGATATGAATTAGAACAATATGGAGATTATCCATTAATAAAAGATAGGATTATATTTGATGTAGATTCTGAAGGATTTATAAATAATAGTTTTGAATACAATTTTTCTAAAGATAATATTTATGATATTGAGATAATATATAAAAATAAAAAATTTACAGAAATATATATACATGATAAACCTACATTTTATTACTCTTCTATATATCATGTTATCCAAATGTCTAACGAATTAGGAATATTAATAGATAATGGTAAAGAGTCGAGAATAGACTTAAATATTCTTATATGGAGATATTCTAAATTGGCTTTTGGTTTAGCTGGGATTAGTGGTAATACTATCAAGCATGATTCTAGTAAAGCTATAATTACTGAATATGTAACTTTAAAAACAATAATACACTTTATAACTAAATCTATAAGAGATTTAAATTTAACACCTGGATTAGCAGAAAATTCTTTAGGAAAATTAAAAGTTAGATTGGGCGATTTCCAAAATGGCGAGTATTTAGAAACTCTAACTACTCAACTTATAAAAACTCATAAAGAGCTATCTAGAAAAGTTGATGAATTAGAAAAAAATTTACCTGAACATTTTAGGTATCTACAAGCTACGAAAACCTCCACTGCTAAAAATTATAAAGGGCTTAAAATAGATAGAATACAGAACTTCTGGGGTGATGAATAATGAGTAAAGAAAGTTTTAAGCAAACCTCTCTTACAGGTAGAAAAGTACTTCTTTTAAGAGATATTGGAATTTGTGATTGTATAAAGAAATCTCCTGAAAGTAAAATTAAAAATGAACTTAATATTCTTGGACTTTCAGATATATCAAATATAGTTGATGAAATTGAAAAAGCAGATCCTTATTGTGATAAATGTATGGGTACTGGTAAAAAATTTTTTAGAATACTTAGTGAAAAAATAAGAACAACAGATGTTAATGCGATAAAAGAAGGAACTACAGCTACAGAATTACAATCGTTTGAGCTTTTAAAAGATGATAATGTTTTATTTTATTTTGAATCACATTATAAATTTTTAAATTTAAAGGACCATATAGCCGTTTTAGAGCATGATGAAAATAGTAACCTTATATTCCCATTAAAGGTTTTAGATGTCTTTAAAATTGTTGATAAAATAGAGTTTTATGATAATGATTTTGTTTACTATAGAATAACTGGTTCTAAAAAGAAAGAGGCTTAATAATATGATTTTTTCTTCTTCTTTTGTAACCACGTATTTTTTCACACTAAAACAATGTTATATATAAGGAGTAATAATGATTAAACTAATAACCACTGATGAACACACTAAAAGAATTGTTATAAATCCAAATGATAGTTTAGATTTTATATCATCTTTTGAAAATAAAATAAATAATATCTTACAAGAAAATAATGAGGGAACTTTAAAGAAAATAAAAATAACTTTGGGTTCTTCAAAAGAAACATCTATCCAAAATACAAAAGACTATTCAGGAGTTGAAGGCAATGCTTATATACTAAAAAAAGCTTTAGCCAGTGGAGATAATGGTTATTTTTCTGGTTCTAAAGATAGAAAGGTTTATTGTGTATTTAAAGATAATCAAAAAATAGAAATGAAATACTTTGATAATCATATAAAAATAAGATTTAGATGTAAAACTGCTGTTGAAAGAGAAACTCTAAGAAGTTTTTTAACTTTAGCATTAACGTTTGATATTAAGTCTTTAAATTGTATAAGTGCTGATTTAGATTATATTAGTGATTTAGAGAGTATCCAAAATGAAATGTTTGTAATTGATTTATTTATTCACGCAAGGACTTGTATTAAATGGGCATATGAGCACACTTCCAAACCTTTAGATACAGCTTTATTTGTTGGTAATAACGATGTTATTGGTGTAATCAAAAATGATGACTTTGAAAATAGTTTATTTTGAAAGTGACGAATTCGTCACTTTTTTTAATCCTTCCGTCTGACGGAAAGATTAAAAGTTTTTTATTCTCATGCACTTTGAGTTTTTATTTTTTCATAAAATAAACTATAATAAAATTTGTTAAAAATGGAGGTTGATATAAATGTTAGAAATTAAAAATAGTAGAGTATACGCTATAGCTGAATCAATTATAGCTTCTGGTTATCCTATGTTACAAGAAGAACTGGACGAGCACGAATTTGAATCACAGACTATAATCTTAAATTCGGTCTTATCTTTAATAAATGAATATACTTATAAGGAAATAGCCGATAAAATAAATTCCGATGAATTTCTTAAACATATTGTAAAAAAATTAAAAATTGATAATTTAGAAAACTTCATTTCTAAATCAATAAAAAGAATATGTAACTTGGGAAATGTTGCCACTGGTACAGGACATGATAATTTTGCTAAAGGTATTCTTGTTCAATTTGATGTTAAATATCCTGGATACTGGACTCCTCAATTCCAACGTTATCATTTCGCTGACATAGTGTCATCTATGTCTAAAATGCATAGACTTGTTAAAATGGATACTAATAAATGTTTTAATAAATATGTAGATAAATCTGTTGTAGATAATCTTAACTACTGGATAAAAGTTTATAATAAAATGGAAAAAGATGATAGTTATTGTTATTTAGAAAAAGAAATACCAGGAAGTAGTAGAGTTGGAGAAATAGGAGAATCTAACCCTATTTTAATTGAAAGTTTTATTAATAAAGGTTGGACTATAAAAAATAAATTAAATAAATATGAAGTTTATATGAAAGTTATCTCTAACTGTCCTATGGGATTTGAAATGACAATGAGAGTAACTACTTCATATCTACAATTAAAAACTATATATCTTCAGAGAAAACACCATAAATTAAAAGAAGATTGGACAGCTTTTTGCACTTGGTGTGAAAGTTTACCATTATTCAAAGAAATATGTTTAACAAAAAAAGCCTAGTTATAACTAGGCTTTTTTTATTTTGTTCTATTTCTTTCTAATCTATTTCTTTCTTTTAAAAGTTCTTCCATTTCTATTTCTAATTCTTTTATTCTATTATTAATTATTCTCAATCTTTGTTCAACTGGATCTTCAACTATTACTGCTTCCTCTATTTCGTTAACTATTGTTGCTTTTATCTCTTTAAGTTTTTCTAATGGTTTTTCAGATACTATAACTTCTAATGCTTTTTCTTCATCTAATTTTTTTACTTCTCTTACAGATCTATTTGAAAGCTCAAATACTTTATTGTTATTGTATTTCAAGTACAGATTATATTTATCTAGGACTTCATAAACAAAAGTTTTTTTAAATCCTAGCTTGTCTATCCATACTAAAAAAGTCCCTTTGTTACAGTGGCTTAGTAGCTTTTGTGCATTATAAAATATTTCCCCTAAAGAAAATAAATGATCATTTATCTTCTTTGCATTATCTAATGCAATTTTTTCAAATTCTATTAATTTATCTTTTTCTTCTGAAGAAATCTCAAAAATGTCATAATCTATAATAGAAACGTATTTGTCTTTAGCTATTATTCCAGTATATCTACTTTTCGTAAGGTCTTTTCTATCTAACAAATTTTTCTTAGCCATTAGTTTTTATCCCCTCTTTTTTAATAATTTCTAAACATAAATTCTTATAGTCTTCTGCTCCTATGCTACTATTTTTATATTCAAATATACTTTGTCCTGCTGCTGCTGATTCTACAAGAGCTATGTTATTTCTAATTATCGTATCCATTATATTCGAACCATATACATCTTTTACCTTATTTATTACGTCGTTTGATATCTTAGTTCTAGAATCATGTCTTGTTATAAACATACCACCAATTTCTAACTCCTCATTAAGGCCATCTTTAATTTGTTTTATAGCATCCATTAATATTGATGCTCCTTTCAATTCAAAGAATCCACTTCCTAAAGGAATATAAACTCTATTAGCTGCTGCTAAAGAATTTAGTGTAAGTAATGATAAACTTGGAGCTGTATCTATTACACAGATATCATAATCGTTTTCTACATGTCTTAATGCTTTTGCTAAAAGATGTTCTCTTCCTATAACTGAAGAAAAATCTAAATTAGCTGCTTCCAACATACAATCAGCTGGAAGAAGATCTAAATTATCAGCTACATTTTCAATTATATACTTTCTAACATCTCTCTCTTTCATCGCATCAAAAGCTGTATACTCAACATCTCCTACATCATAACATTCAGTTAAATTACCTTGAGAATCCATGTCAATAGCTAGAACCTTAAAACCATTACTAGCAAAATATGAAATGATATTAAATACTGAAGTTGTTTTAGCTACTCCACCTTTGTTATTTGCTATAACTATTTTTAACATTATTAACCCCCTTTATTTTATAATTCTACTTTTTCAGATTCTAATATATCTTCTATTTTACAATCTAAAGCTGTACATATTTTATCTAAGTTATGTAGCATTAATGATTTTGGATTGTTATTAGCAACGTTATGAAGTGTTGAATAATCTATACCAGCATCTTTAGCTAACTTATATAATGTTATATCTCTTTCTTTAATAAATTCATTTAATTTGATCTTTATAAAAATCGCCTCCAAAAAAAATGTTGACAAAAAATAAAAAATAAAATAATATATAGCTTGTAAGCTATATAGCTTTAAAACTATATATAACTTTATAACTATATATATTTTCTAACACATATAATTAGTATATCAATTATTATCTCCTAAGTAAATAGGAGTTTTTTATAAAAATATGGTGTTGTGCAACTTAACAATAGTTGCACAACAAATAACAATAATAAAATCAAATGTTTGTTTCCTATTGTGCAACTTAACAACAATAACACAATAGTTATACAGCATATCATGGAGGTGTTTATTATGTCTGGAGATAACATATTAGCTGAAGAAATTTTAAAAAGAATTACTAAAAAAGATTTAAAGTATTTAGAAGTACTTGGAAACAATATATTTACTGTTGACGATTTAGTTGAAATAACAAAAAATCATAGAAATACCGTAAACAAAATTATCAATGGTTTATATAAATCATGTTTGGTTAATTGTGTTCAAAGTAATGAAGAAAAAAATAAAAAGTTCTATTCTGTTACAAAATTCGGATTGAGTATATTAAAAAATAAGGAGATGAAATAATTTATGAAGAAAAATGTTTTAGTTGTTGGATTGGGACAATGTGGAAATAAAATATCTGAAATTTTTGGTAAAAATGGTTATGATTCTATAGGTATAAATACTGCTGAAGAAGATATGATTCAGCTTAATAACATTAAAAAAATAAAAATAGGTACTCATGGCGGGTCTGGTAAAGATAGAAACTTGGCTATGGAACAACTTAAAAATGACTTTGGTAAGATATTTGCAGAAGTAAAAAATAGCTCAACTGATAAAGATATTATAATCCTTTGTTCTTCACTTGGTGGAGGTACTGGAAGTGGTACTGTAGTTGCTACGGCAAAAAATATAAGTAAATTACTTGGAAAAACTACTATTGTTATAGGTGTTTTACCAATTGAATTAGAAGGTTCTAATCTAAAAAACAATGCTCTTCAAGCTATCGCTGAACTAGATAAAATTAAAGAAGATATCAATGTTATGCTTATTAGAAATTCTAGTGACTATAATAGTGTAAACGAAGGGGTATTTAAAAAAATAAATGCTATTTTTAAAAAAGAAGGTAAAGCTGAAACTTCTTTCGATAGATCCGATTTGTTAAACTCTTTTAGAGGAGGTTATCTCGATATTGTTATTGGAAATTCTACAGATATAAAATTTGAAAGCAACATCTACGATTTGAATACTAGCCAAAACATAAATTTTGTTTCTATGACTAGAAAAAAGTTAGAGGGAGATAATTTTCTTAGAGATTATATAGCATTAAATAAAAACTTCTTTTGTTATAGAACTTCAGAAAAAGATTCTTATTTTGCAATATTTTCTAATATACTTACTCCAGTAAATTATATAAACTCTTTAAAAGCAGAAATAAAAAAAACTTATGAAAATTTTGTAAATATGGAAAAAGAAGATGTGTGTTTTGATTTAGGTATTGAATATGATTCAAATAGAAAAAAAACTGTTGAATCTATTGAATTCAGTGATAATAATAAATTTGTATTTGATTTCTAAAAATAAAAGAGCTTAGAATATCTAAGCTCTTTTATTTATTATAAAATATGTTATATAATCTAAAACTTCATTTAATTGCTTCAATTGCTTTTTATATGCAATACTACAAGCCTCATTATAAATAAAACAATATGGACTTCTTGGAGAATTTAATATAATCTCATTCCAAAGTTCCTTAACATCATAAATTCTTAAAGACTTTGAATTATACACTACACTTTTGAACGAATCTAGCCTACTATTATTCCAAATATTTGAGATCAAATAATGAGAAATTGTTTTGTCTTCAGTCTTTATACAAAATCCGTAATCTGTATACTCAATAACAATATCTATATTTATTCCTAATGTTTTTAATTCAATTTTATTTGATTTATTTATTTTTAATTTTGATAAATAAAATAAATTTGTTGGATCAAATTCAATAACATCTGTATTCATAGTAAATATATTATAACTATTCCATTTTTTTATTTTGGTCATAAAATTATCCTTTTCTATTTTTTTGGAATTCTTTAAGCTCAACTTCTAAAATATTATTTACAATTTCCAGAGTTATAGTATTTGTTACAAAGTGAGGTGTTACTTTAAAAGATACATTTGTATGTAATTCTTTAAATTCTTCATCTGTAAAATCCAAAAATGTTCTATATGTATTTAAACTATTTAATATATATTCTTTAAGTTCTAATGCTCCTATTACATTTGCATTAAGCTCATTTCTAACTTCTTCTTTTGTAGGTTCTTCAACTTCTTGGTTTATTTCATCTAAATTTATATTTTCAAGTATATATTTTTCTGTTATTCTTTTTTTGCCGTTGTTAAATGCTAATTTTTGTATTTTAGTTTCTGAACCACATTTTTTTATATAATCTCTATAAACTTTTTTTTCTAATTCTTCTTTTTCTAATTCTGTTAAATTATTTAAATAATTGTTTATTTTCTCTAAAACAACAGGACTTATATCTTCTTTTTCAACTACTACTGCTTTCTCTATCTTTGGTTTTTCTGAAAATATATCAACTGTCTCTTCATCTATTTCCCAATTTTCGCTTAATGCTTTTAAAAAATATGCTCTTATTTTTTCAACTTTATTTTTTTTCATATATATAGCCAGTGATTCAACTTTTTTATACCCATAATTTTCTATAGATTCTTTTATAGTTTTTGGCATTGTTTTTAATTCTCTAGCTTTAGATGGCATTAATCCAAAAATTTTATCTATCATTTCTTCAGTTACTACTATATTATTTTTTTCTTGTACTTCTGATTTAGATTCTACTAATGAATCTTTTTCTATAATCTCAAGATTATCTATTATTTCATGCTCAGTATCGCTAATTGTTGTCTCAGTTAAAATTTTTCTAAAATCATTTCTGTCTTCAAAAAATCTTTGTTGCTTTTCTTCTTTTGATTTTTCATGGAAGAAAATTTCTATTTCTGACTTATCCCATGTTGAATCTTTTATTATTTTAAAGTCTTCTATCAACTCTTTTCCTCTAAGTTCTATAAAAGCCTTTTCTAAAGTTTTAATTGTTGTATTTAAATGCTTTTTATCATATTTTAATGGTATTCTTTTTATTAAAAATATAGTATCTATTTTTAAATATATATTTTCAAATCTCATTTTTTCTATAAGCATATAAATTGTTCTAGCTGTACTTGTCGAAATATTTAAAAGAATACCTGAATTATAAACCATATATCCTTTTTGAATTATATTTTGATAAAAATGGTCCGTTATTGTTATTTCGTAAACTTCTTTTATTCTTTTATCTTCGTATATTTCTCTATATTGTTGATTCTTTTGTAATGACAGTGTTATTATTTCTAAAGTTAGTATTGGTGTACTTATCTCTTTATTAATAACACCATTATATTCTGACGAATACATTGTATTTTTAAAATTATAATTAGTTTCTGATAATCTAAGTAAAGCATTCTTAACTATATTACCGTATCTTATTGTACTTATATTTAATTTATCTCTTAATTCAACACCTGAAATAACAAATTTTCTAGGCATTCCTTTTTCTTTCATTAACTGCATTAATGCTATAAATACTTTTTCTTCTGTTTCTCCTGGAATGTAGTTTCCTGCTGATGGAGTAACTGTAATATAGGTGTCCCTATTCTTATTGAAATAATATTTTACCACCTGATTTACTTTCCTCTGTGTATTTTTAGAGAAAATTGGAAATTGCACTATATTCATATCCATTCTGATTAATTCTTTATTTTTAATAGAAGTTTCTTCTATATAAAAATTCTCCTCTACATATTCTGTTTCTGGAGTTTCTATGGTTTCTTGCCACCATGGCTCATTATTTTTCTTAGTTATTTTTTTATTCAACTTTTTCCCCTTCCAAAAGTAATTACCTATTATTATTTATCCCAATTAAATGATAATAGTTTAAAAAAACAATATTAATTAATAAATTTATTAGTAAATTCTCCTAAAAATTATAGTTATTTATATAGATATTATCTTGTTTTTTGCTAAAAATCAAATATTTTTTTAAAATTATTATCCCCTAATTGGGAAACTATTATCCCCTAATTGGGATTTTTATTAAAATCATTATATTTTTTTTAATTGTTATCCTTTAATTGGGAATTTATTATCATTTAATTGGGATGAAATCATTGTATTATAGGGATTCTTCTATTAATTTTTTTATAAAATCAATCTAATAAAATTACATTAACTTAAAAACTATTATCCCCTAATTGGGAAACTATTATCCCTTAATTGGGATATTACTATAAGTCAACTAAAATCGCAATATATCATCATTTAATTAGGATATTTTAATTAAAAAAAAGCAAAATTATAAGTATAATCACCTAATTGGGAAGATATAATCATTTAATTGGGAATTTATTATCATCTAATTGGGGAAATATAATCATCTAATTGGGAAACTATTATCATCTAATTGGGATATTTAAAATAAGCTTATAATTCAATAAAATAAATATATCTAAATATATTTTTTTGCTATTTTTTTTGTACATAACAATATAAACAATATATAACAATATAAACAACTATATACAATGTAAAAGTTAAAAAATATCATAAA